>JAGOLK010000005.1 GCA_017994115.1 Clostridia bacterium
ACAAGTAATGAATAGTCATTCCATACTGACAGAGCTGGCTGTAAAACATGGATGGGAAAGGCCCTACAGCTCACCTGCGGAACAGCTGGCAGATGTATATAAATATTCAATAACGGAAAAGCAATAAGGATTCCGCAAAACAGGAAGAGGACACGGGGACGTTTCTCCTGTCTCACTGAAAGTGAGACAGGAGAAACGTCCCCGTGTCCTCCCCGTGTCCTCCTCTATCTTTAAGGGCTCTTCTCCTCCCATGTTCTGAAAATCATAAAGGATTCATTATCGCACTCGGTGCACTTCCGCTGAATCCCTTCCCCGTATTTTATTCTGCCTCCTACCCAATCCAGCCTGTTCCTGCTGTATTTCTCAAGAACATTATCCGACTTGCATTGACAGCAGACTACCTTGAATTCACCCAATTTCATTTACCTCCTTTAATCTGCGAAGCAATTTTTTTCTCAGAAGCTGCCAGTCTAAGGCCGATTGAAAGTATTTTTATAATGTCAATATTCGTTCTGTACACTAACGGCCTGAACCCCGGAGCCTTCATAATTGTCATCAGCCTGTCAAAATCCTTATTGTCGGCAGCGTTTAACAGCGGTCTCAGGGCGCCAAGCTCCCGGCTCTTTTTGTGAATATCCTTCAGCAACAGATTAATGTCGGTACCTTTTGCAATACTTCTGCCTATCATTACGCCGGACACTACGGCATTGAACTGTCCAAAGCCTAGGAAAGGCTCGATTCCGCCCCCTGCGGCACCTGCAAAATAGACCTTCCCCACCCTGTTGGTTGTAACACTTCCTGCACGATGAGGCAATTTCCATGTTTCCAGCATATCATATTTTTTTAATATATCCCGGGACTGAAGAAAACGATGCCAATAGCCATTCAATTCCTCCTGTCCGATACTTTGAACCACATGAGCTATAACCCCCTTGTTCTTACTGTAGGGAGCCGAGTATATGTATACCCCTTTTGTCAGCTCATTATCCAGCCACATCTGCAGGGTATCCTCTTCAAAATCACCTGCAAATATCCCTCCCATTACCCATGTCCTCATAACCTCCTGCCAAATGCCGTACCGGGCAGGTACTGACCAATGGCCGTTCGCCACTACGATATAATCAAATTCATTTTCCAGATCTTCCGGCTGCACAAAACTGTTGAAAATAATCTGTGACCTGACCTGTGAACGGAGCTGGTTTTTTACGGAGTCCTCTTCTTTCCCGCGAATCAGAAAATGACCCAAAGGTCCGGTAACGGTTACCTGATTGTTGGGCGAGTAGTGAATGACTTTTCTGAATTGGCTCAAAGGCTTCAGTTTGATTCCCAGTACCTTGTCCAAATACTTGACCGGATCTGAGGCCGGACGGGTTATAAGCCCCAAAACGGCTGATACATGAGGATGATACTCCCCAATGAAATCATTTCGCTCAAAAATCACCGGAGATATTCCGTTCCTCTCCAATTCAATTGCACAGGACAATCCGGAGGTTCCTGCGCCTATTATAGCAACTTTCACATACAGCACCCTCATACACTAATATTTACAATGTTATTATGCATAAAAGCAAAACTATCATTCATCCAATGATAGTTTTGATTAACGTGCCTGTGTCAACACCTTCTTCCTTGATGGACAGGGAATACAATTCGGCGGCTTTACTACATAATTTGCGCAGGTTTGAACAAAATAACAGAAATGAAAATTCTTGATGCCGGGGAGTGGTTCCATGCCTGCAATCAATGAGGAAGACAGTCTCTACAATAAAACTGCCAATGTATCAAGTGATAATGTCCGCTCGATTCTCGGAAGCAATGCGGATTATGTATCCCGTGTCATTCTTGTCAGGGATAAACCTGAAATACCCTCTGTTCTTGTATATATGGACGGGCTGGTAGACGGCAAGCTGATAAATGATAATATACTGAAGCCCCTTTCCCAGGAGGAGCAGTTTGATTCCTGCAGCGGGGAAGAAGATGCTGTAAGGCTTATAAGCATGGGAAAGATATATTCCTCCTCAATAAAGGTAAGGACAAATATGAAAGACCTGACTGACGATATACTGACAGGAAGCGCGGCATTGATATTCAATGATGTAAAGACAGCCTTTACCTTTGAAGCCAAAGCTTCTCTAAGCCGAGCCATCTCCGAGCCTACAGGGGAAAATGTTATTAAGGGTGCTAAGGATTCTTTTATTGAGGACTTAAGGACCAATACCGCTCTGTGCCGTAAAAAGCTTACCTCTCCATACCTGACAATTGAACAGATTCGTTTGGGAAAACAGACAAAAAGCAATATTGCGATATTATATGTAAAAAATATAGCAAAAAGCAAATTGATAGATGAAGTGAAACAGAGGCTTGAAGCCATTGATATTGACAGGGTGCTTGACGCAGGTGTTATTGAGGGGGCAATCGTTGATGATAAGTATTCCGCATTCCCTCAGATTCAATATACCGAAAGGATTGACAGATTCTGCGCAAGCCTTGTTGAGGGCCGTGCGGGAATACTGATTGAAGGCCTGCCTACGGCTTATATAGTTCCGGGTACACTGCTTCAATTTCTGCAGGCTCCGGATGACTACTCATTTCAGTTCATTATTGCATCCATTGTCCGATTTATCAGGTTTATGAGCATGTTCATAACACTGATACTTCCCGGCTTCTATATATCCATTACCTCCTTTCACCCGGAAATGCTGCCTGCGGAACTGGCCTTCTCAATAGTCGCATCCAGGGTGGGAGTGCCCTTCCCTATGTTTGTAGAAGTAATAATATTGCTGCTGGCCTTTGAGCTTTTGATTGAAGCCGGTGTTAGGCTGCCAAAGGTCATAGGCCAGACAGTATCAATTGTGGGTGGTCTTGTGGTAGGCCAGGCTGCCGTTGAAGCCAAGCTGGTATCTCCGGCTACCGTTATGATTATAGCAATTACTGCCATCGCAGGCTTCCTTATGCCCAACCAGGATTTCAGCAATGCCATAAGGCTATGGCGCTTGATACTGGCTATATTAGGCAGTATAATCGGTATGTTTGGGCTCACCTTTGGGTTGATATTCCTTCTATACCATTGGTGTAGGATTGAGACCTTCGGTGTTCCGTACCTGGACCCCTTTGTCGCCAATGAGGATGAACAGTTTCAGGACACTATTTTCAGGCTTCCCATCTTTACCATGAAGAAGCGGCCAAGCAGCCTTGATACTAAAAATAAGAAAAGGATGGAGTGAGGCTATATGAGGAAATATGCAATTCTGACAGCCCTGCTGGCTCTAATGGCGGCTTTATCCGGATGTACGCAGATTATCATGGGAAGAGCAGAAATTGATAAGCTGTTTATCGTAAGAGTGTTTTCTTTCGATGAAGCAGAGAAGGGCAAGGCCAGGATAACAGTTACTACAAAGGATCTGTCAACGGGAGAAGGCGGAGAAGGTGCAACTCAAAAAGGAGAAAGCGTTGTATCCGAAGGAGATACTGTATTTGATGCTGCACGAAACCTGTCAACATACCTAGACAGAAAGCTGAATGCAGGCCATACGGAGTTCATACTCTTCGGAGAGTCCATTGCCAGGAAAGGTGTACTCCCCTACCTTGATTTAATAAGCAGGCATCCGGAATTCCGTTATAATGCAAAACTGTATATCGTTAAAGGAGATACCGCTAACTCCCTGGTCGAAAAGGCAAATACCTCTAAATATTTTGTAGGGGACAGGTTAGCCCGTATAGAAGAACATATAGGCAGAACATCCATATCCGGAATGGTCACGCTTAATGAAGCGCTGCTTATATTTGATGAGAGGAATCTGGATACCTTCATTCCATATATTGAGCCGGTTCCTACAAGGGTATCGGGAGAAAAACCCGGCACCTGCGATATGGTACTGAGCGGCTATGGAATATTCCGGGAGGATAAGCTTCTCTACTTCGCTTCATGGGAAGAATCCCGGGGGATAAACTGGATTATGAACCGCATCGGTTCAGGGATAATTGTGGTAAAGGACCAGACAGGCCAAGAAATTTCCTTGATAATAATCCATGGGAATTCCAAGGTAAAGCCCAGGATTGAAGGAGGAGAGCTTCACTGTGCCGTAGAAATTTCCTTCTCAACCAATATAGGCGAGATAATGGGAGGCAGAAGTATATTTGACAGAGCTTCATTGGATTACCTTACTGAGCAGCAGGAGAAATCCATAAAACGCGAGGTGGAAAATGCCATAAGAACAGCACAGGAGAAAAATTCAGACCATTTCAGCATACTTTCAAAATTCATAATCAAGTACCCTTTACTTCGGGACTATTTTCAGGAAAACTGGCAGGAGCTGTTTCCCGATATCAAATTTGAAGTCAGTGTTGATTCCAGGATAGACGGAACTTATTTGATAAATGAACCGGTTACTGCCAGCAAGGAGGCTGTGGGAGAATGAAGATATTCGTTTTGGTGCTTATTGTGATAATTGTTGTAATAGCAGAGCTAATACCAATAATGAAAAAGAAGCAGCATAAGGAGGCAGCAGTCCTAATAATGCTTGGAGCTGTAACCCTGGCCTACGGGTATTATTATATTACCCATGAGAACACTGCCAGTCTGGTAAATCTGATGTTTGACATATTCGGCTCAAGGTAAGGAGATACTTATATGAAAACAGGCAAAGACAAAATATCGGTAAAGCAGCTTTTTTTTGTATTTACGATAATGGTGTCCTCTCCCACAACAAGACTGCTTCCTAAATTTTCGGCAGCAAAAGCCCAACAGGCAGGCTGGATATCCCCTATAATAAGTACGGTACCTTTTATCATGCTGATACTGGTTATTGACTCTCTGTTGAAGAAGTACAAGGGGCAGAGCATGTCTGATATTATCAGCAGCATTATGGGAAGATTCCTGGGAAAGCTGGTACTGGTGGTATACCTGCTGTGGGCTTTCTGGCTCACGGCTATATACACACGTTATTATACTGAGCGGCTGACCAGTTCGATTTATCCCAACATCGACATTAACGTATTTGTAATATTAGCCCTTATACCCATAGCATACATACTCCGTTCCGGTTTCACCCCCATTGCACGGATGAGCGAAATACTGCTGCCCTTCATAGGGGCAATGCTTATAATACTGTCACTCTTTTTGCTTCCCAAGGTTAGAGCAGATAATCTGCTTCCGGTCTATTTCAACGACATAGTGCCTATATTCAAGGGAAGTATCTCTATAACAGGGTTGCTGTCCTATCTGTTCCTTATGTTCTTCCTGAGCGACAAGGTTGTGAACCAGAAAAGCCTTCGAAAATTCGGCTACATTGCTGCTTATGTGAATATTTCAAGTATAATGGTGGTAAACTTCATTGTAATAGGCGTACTGGGCAGTTCCCTAGCCAGGAGGGTTTACATGCCCGTTCTGACTGTTGTAAAACAGATTTCAATAATGGATATTATAGAAAATATTGAGGCTGTAGTCGTTGCCATATGGATTTTCGCCGACTTCACACTTATTGCCACTATGCTTGTCATTGTGCTCAACCTTATTAAGTCAATATTTAACCTATCTGATACAAAACCCCTGATTAATATTCTTGCTGTCCTGGTATATTACCTCTCCCTGGGAATAAGCGCCGGAAGGTTTGAGCTGGAGGATTTCACAAATAAGCTGCTCATGCCGATAAACCTGACCCTGGGCTACGGATTTCCCTTTGCTTTATTCGCTTTATCAGCGCTCAAAAAAAAGAAACAGCCCAAAAAAGCGGTCAATCCTTCCCGATAATTCGGGAAGGATTGGCTGGCTTACTGCGGATTGTACAAGCCCATGCTCTCCATATACTTGAAGACACTTTCTCCATGCTGCTGCTCTTCTTTCTGTATATGGTTCAGGGTTTGACGAATGTTTGGATCCCTGAATTCAAATATAGCCGTATCGTATGCTCCTGAAACATACTTCTCAGTCATGAGAATATCGTTGCACAGGTCCCCGTCGCTTTTGCTTCCGGTTCCTGTTTTTATGGGCTGCTGCCCCTGTGCCCCCTGCTGGCCTTGCTGCTGATTCTGGTTCATGCCCGGCATCTGCCCGCTTAAAAGCTGGTTGATGGTATTAAGATGCTGCTGCTCGTGTTTTGCATGGGAGCTGAAAAGCTGCTTCAGTTGAGGATCTTGGGCCTTGTTTGCATAATCATTGTATTTCTTAATGCATATCTCCTCATGGGTTTTCTGGTCCTGAAGCAACCCCTTTTCCTTTTGAGTCAGATTGTTCATAAAATCACCTCCGGCTTTAGTATTTTTCATTGTAAGCAAAATATACTAAAAGCCTTCGGTTTCATCTTCCATAACAGTTACAATTACTTTGTACTCAATATAGGAGTCATCATTTGCCGTTATTTTGTAAACAACCTCGCTGCTGAAATCATTCGGTGTTATACCGCTGTGCTGCTGCACTTCCCCAACATATACCGACTTTCCCAGATATGAAAATGAGGCAATCAAGTTTGACACAATTGTATTAGATGGAACAGATACTCTGATTATACGGTTCTGCTGATCGATACGTCCTCTTGCCTTTGGTTTCAAACCTGCAAATCCAAATCTTAATAATTTTTTTTCATTTTCATCTGCAACTTTGACTGTCACAGTATAGTTCCGGGTTGAGCCGTCCTGTGCCTTAACAGTATATATTACCGGATTGGTAAAATCATTTACTGTCTCTCCGCTTTTCTGCTCTTTTCTTCCAATCAGGACTTTACTGTTTTCCGAACTGACGAATACTGCCGCAAGTCTATTCAGTGAAGTTCCAAAGGGTACAGTAACGTTTATTTGATTCTCAGCTTCATTTATAACCCCTTCCGCTTCGGGAACAGAGAATCCGAATTCCTTAATAAGCTTTTCACTGCTGGGAGCAACAGTGACTGTCACAGTATATTCCCTGGCTGTACCGTCCTGTGCTGTTACAATGTACTTTACGGGGTTTGTAAAGTCTTGCACTGTCTCTCCGCTAACCTGCTCCGCTCCTTCCACCTTTACAACAGCTTCCGGCGAAACCTTGAAGGATGCAACAAGCTTGGTTCTGTCCGTACCGTAGGGTACTGTAAGTTCTATAGTCTTTTGCTCCTTGCCTACTTCCGCCTTTATAACAGGTTCCAATGTTCTGAATGCGAAAACGGTTATCTGGTTTTCAGAGTTTGGAGCTTTTTTCACTATTACGGTATACTCCTTTGTTGTTCCATCCTCAGCCGTTACTATATATTCCACCGGTTTACTGAAATCCGGCTCTTTACCCGACTTGACAGATATCCTGGTATTGTCCGGTATATCTATAACAGGCACCAGCTTGCTCAGGTCTGTTCTGTACGGCACTGTAACAGTTATAATCCTTTTTTCCTCATCTATCTCCCCGATGGCGGACTTAGGCCTTTCAAACCTGAAGGCTCTTATGGATTTGTCAAGCTCCTTCGCAATGGTCACCACTACCTTATAATCCTGTGAAGACCCGTCCTGGGCAATAACGGTATAGGTAACCTCCCCGGAAAAGTCATTGACAGTTTCTCCGCTGATCTGCCTCTTTCCTTTCACCTCTACCACTGCATGCTCCGAGCACTTGAAGCTTGCCGCCAGTTTCTTCACATCCGTTCCATGGGGCACTGTCAGGCTGATTATCCTGTCTTTCTTATCAATATTTCCGTCTATTCCGCTTGCTAGATTCTTGAAGCTGAAGCTGGTGATTTCCTTTAAAGAGGACGCAGCCGGAGGAGCCGGCTTATTTTCATCATCAGCTATGCCGCGGAAGCTATATGATACCCCGTCAGCTGTTATTCTGTATTTATCATTCTTATACAGCGGCTTTTTTGATGTTACTCTGAATACGTTATTGCTGATCCTCAAAGTACTGTCAATCAGATTTTCTCCTACGGCATTCCCTTCTCCATCCAGCTTATACAGGCTGCTTACCCTGGATATCCTGCTGCTCTTGTAAACCCTGAGATTGTATTCATTCAGCATATCCACACCCTGGATGTAATCACTGCTCATGATGCTGGATCCCTCAAATTCTATCTCCAGGTCATCAATATCCAGTTTGTTTCCTGCAACATCCACCGCAGCCGACTTAGGCTCCAGGATATAATAGTATTCGTCACTCATCTTATCCTCAGTATATATATTTACCACGGTATTATCTTCGGGATCAACTTCTGCAAAGTCAATATCTATTGTCCTAAGCTTGCCGTTATCATCTTCATAAGTTATCTTATAGCTCCCCGGCTCCCTTATTGCTTCGCTGAATTTCACCTGAACCTTTTTGCAGTTAACGGCTTCAGCATATTCGATATACGGCTCCTCATCATCCTCCATGTATGATTCGAGAATTGTGCTGTTTGAATCTTCGTGGTCATCGTCTTCGTCATATGCGCCTAATCCCGCATAGTCTTTTACCATTTCAGTAAAATTGAATCTGAATTCTTTGTCAGGGGGTATGTTTCTATTTTTTGCTGTATAGTCCACAGTGCAATAAGCTTCCTCCGAATCCTCATTATCAGGATTCAAATCAGCTGTCCAGCTTATGCTTAATCCTGAAGGGTTCTTTATCCCTGACACTCCATTCCCTATAAGCAGTACAGGTTCTGTAAACACCACCCTGAATGTCCTCACATCCATCTGATTCCAGCCATCCACTTTCGGCGGGTCATTCTCATAATCAATTCCGTAGAACTCCAGGCCGTCTTCTAATTCATATTTATTGCCCCTCATGTCCCATATGCCTTTAAGCTCGGTTACTTCGTACACTTCATTATCTTTCAGCACTTTATTTCCATCTATGACCATCACAACTGCAGTTCCGTCTTCCAGCACACTTCCCGCCTGTTTGAATTTAATGCCTGACGCTTTCATCTCAGCGTTTTCTGCATACACTTCCTCATCAAAATGTATCCAGACCTCTTTCTCATTTACAGCATCTATATAATCCACCTCGGGAGGATCATCATCATAATGACTGCCGCTGTATAGTATGTCTACTTCTACATTGCGCATCATGTTGCCCGACAGGTCCTGAATACTGTTCATCTGTACTGTATGATTCCTGCCTGAGGACAGGGAGCTGACCGTAAGCCTGACGCTTTTTCCGTCTTGCTGCAGCACTGCCTTTGTAACCAAGGCTAATCCGTCTATCCTGTAATTAATTATATTCTCCGCCGATTTCTCATCCAGTTGGTTGTCGAAGTGCAGCTCCAGAGTTCTGCTGTCTATACATTCAACAGAGATAATGTAGGGAGGGGTTCTGTCCTCTGCCAATCCTTTGAACCTGTATTTCTTATTACTGCTTGAAGACTTCATTTCATTTCCAAACTCATCACATATTCCGCTGATTGTCAATAAATATGTTTCATTCTTCTCCATCTTACTGGTAATCAGCAGTACAGTCCTGCCTTCTGTCGAATAGAGGTCATTGGGATTCTTTATCCTTACATCCAGGATATCCAGCCCTCCCTCAATGTCATAGCAGTCAATGTCACAGGCGGATTCCACATCAAGGGCGTTGGAATCCGAGAATACAATTTCCACCATTGTATTCGTAACTGCTCTCGGGCTGTGTTCTATGGAAGGTCCGGATTTGTCACTGCTCTTGCCTCTGAAATCTTTCTTTATTGCCCTGGTAATGCTGTTTCCGCTTGCCGAAGCATCCTTGATACCCTCAATTATCAATGTATACGACTTTCCCGATTCCTGGCTTTCGGTAACAAGCTCAACAGAATCCCACAGGCCGTCGTCATCCCTGTCTTTGACCACGGCAGATTCCACATCCAAGTTCCCGCTGCTTCCCGTTATTCTGTAATTGTCTTCGTCCTGGGCGGTGGACTTATCCAGTCCGCTGCTGTCCGAAAACTCAAGGAGCAGCCTTACATTGTTCAGAACCGTCAGCCTGCTCAATTTCGGCGCACTGGTATCCTTTTTGCCTGTAAACCGTTTTGTAATTGACCTGGCTGTAACTCCATCCCCGTTCTTTATATCCCGTATCTTTAGTTCATAGGAACGGCCCAATTCAATACCTTCCGTAGTAAGCCTCACCTTGGTATTGGTGCTGTCCAGCTTCGCCGAGACCACATCGGCTCCTGAGATTGTATAAGTATCGGCATCCTGGGCTGTCTCATCATCCAATACCCTGTCAAATGTAAGCTCCACCAGGTTTGTGTCCTTGCACTCGGCTTTTATCAGCTTCGGGGCAGTATTGTCCTTTTTGAGCCCTCTGAAGCTATAATCCTCATCATTGAGGGTCAGTGTATATGCAGTATTCTCTTTCATTGCCGAAGTTTCGATTATTATAGAATACTCATTCTTAATTCTTGCTTCCTTTATGTCAAGGCCTTCAATTTCATACAGCCCTTCATCCTCAGCATCAGAATCTTCTATGGATTCTTCAAAAACCACTTCCACCCTGCTGTTGGAAATGGCAATCACATATTTGACTTCAGAATCCAATTCCTTGGAATACAAGCCTGCTGATATTGCATCCCACTTATCCACATCCCCTATATCCACCAGGTATTCTATAAGAGTCCTGCGCTCTCCCTTCATTTTGGTATTGAGAGCCTCAACCGTAGCAATCGCAAGGCTTCTTACCGTAAAGTTCTTGGTACCGGCTACTTTATTCAAGCCCTTATCTTCTGCAAAATCAAGCACTTCCTCCCAGTCAAAATCTCCCTTGCCGTCAATTTTCTGCTTATAGCCCAGGCTTTCCAGGAGTACCTTGTAATATGCCCTCGAATCTATAAGGCTGTAAGGCATGAAGTTAACTCCGTCACCAATCCACCCAAGCTCCGGGTGATTTTTCAGGTAACTCAGCACATTTCTGCCTTCTTCCCAGGCAACTACACCGGCATCCTTGAAGTTCTTTCCTCCGTAATAGTCCAACGCTTCCTGTTCCAAACCCTTAAGCCTCAGGAACATTATTGCCGCCTGCAGCCTGCTGGGGCGCGTTTCAAGGTATGCTTCGTCTACAATTCCGGTATGTCCCTTCAGTATCCCCAAGTCTCTGCATATACGTCCCTCATAGCCGATATCATCATCGGCAATAACCTGCACTGGCAGTATTGCACCTAGAACCAGCGCAAGAATTGTAAGAACAGTTACAAATCTTTTGACCATCAAACGTACCTCCTTAAAAATATCAGTGCTTACCGACCAAACTGTCAATGGTGCACCCCTTTGATGTTTAAATGGCAAATATTCACCTAATAATTAGATATGACTCTTTTCATGCAAACTGTACTGCTTTGATGATTTGTAACATACTCTTAACAGCTCTGTAATATTTGGCGGCACCATCTATATCCTCCTTATTTTATAGTACATCCCATATTCTTTCAATAATTACAGTTCGTCCCATTTCTACTATATTTTTGGCCGACAGTCAATTGCCGTATAATCCTGCTGCATTTAAGGAATTAAAGCAGTAATAGAGTAAATAATATGAAGCAGCTGCATGATGTCTCCTGCTTGCAATTGCTGAATATTTGATGTACAATTTCAATACAATATAAAAATATGGTAGAGTAGGCTTACATGCGTAAAGTGCTGGTTGTACGGGAAGTTGACACCAGACGAAAAGCCCGCCAGGGCTTGCGGTATGTATGCTGCATTCCGCTGCCACTTAAGAGCCATCCCTCTTTAAGTGGTCTATTTGCCATTTAAAGAGAGGAGGTGATTGTATGAGTAAGACAAAGACAATTGCTTTTGTCGGATTGCTCGTATCAATGGAAATCATATTTACCCGCTTTCTATCCTTTCAGACCCCGATAATAAGGATAGGCTTCGGGTTCATACCTATTGCTTTTACAGCTATTCTATTCGGCCCGCTTATGGGAGGAATGGCCGCTGCAGTTGCTGACATCATAGGCATGATGATTTTTCCAAAGGGGCCATATTTCCCGGGGTTTACATTGAGCGCATTTCTGACCGGTGCCATATATGGGCTGTTTCTATATAGAAACCCGGTTACAATAGTCAATATAGCGAAGAGTGTTTTGTTGATCACAATTTTTGTCGATCTTGGACTGACTACCCTTTGGCTCTTCATGACTACCGGAGAAGCTGCAGCTGCACTCTTCGTGCCGCGTACTATAAAGAGCGCTATTATGCTTCCGGTTCAAATAATAACAATTAATGTGCTGTGGAAGTATATCGGAAGTCATATCAACAAAACGAGCTATGCAAAAGAACATTAAAAAGGCTTGGAGCCGACCGGCTCCAGGCCTTTTTCGCATAAGTAGAAGAATGCGGCATAACTATAAGTTTGCAGTCATACTCCCAGAGCAATAACCTTGTATACCGACTCGCACGATATTGGCTTTGGACAGAATCAGAGCTTGATACTTGTAAAATCCTGACGCACATAAACCCAACCTCCTGTTGGTATGTGCTGGATTTACCTCACGTAAATCCCACGGATTTTACTGCATATCTTCACTCGATTCTGTTGCCCAAAGCCAATAAGTGTTCGCTGTTATACAAGGCTAGTGCTCTGCAGGATGACTGCAAATTTTGGATGTGTCGCATTATTCTTATACTGTGCACAAGATATATTAGAATCTCCAAATGAATATTATTATATAACATGATTTCAAAGAGGTGAGCGTAATGCCTTGTCAGCATTTGGAGTATTGCCCGGCCCCCGCCGAGCAAAACTGGTACATAGTGCAGGAAGGGGATACTCTATATTCAATATCAAAATTCTACAATATTTCTCTGGATGATTTGATAGAAGCCAATCCTAATCTGGAGCCCGACCGTTTACTGCCGGGACTGGAGATAAGCATACCACTGGCGGCACAGCCTGCAGACTGTCCCTTTGGGGCCACAACCTACACCGTACAAAGAAACGATACCTTTTATTCCATTGCCAAAAAGTTTAAAATGCGATTGTCAGAATTGCTGAAATCCAATCCCGATCTCAATCCTGATGCGCTGCTCATTGGTCAAATAATATGCCTGCCTAAGATATCTTCAAGCTATTCCAATGAGGCCTATAGGGTCAGGTTCAGGTACCCTTATCTCTGGAGCAGATTTGACAGCAAGCGGCACGAAGGAATAGACGGATTTTTTCAGATATCTGCCATTTCCGATGATGCAGCCCCGGAAGAGATATGTAAAAAAGAAGCATACCATAAGCTGAAACCTTACGGTACGCATCCGACAATAAGCAGAACTGAATTCTGCGGCCGGCAAGCCTTCTTTATTACGCCCTCTTCCGACCAGCCCAAGGAGATGCGGGGCCAGTCAGCCTTGATAGTTGAGTATTCAGAACCGGTCGAGATTGAAGGCAATAGCTGCAGGTACTTCATTCTCTGGACAGACAAGGAGCATCTGCACGATATTGCCGATACATTGGAATTTTTCTAAATTGTCTTTGCTATTACATCCCATATTACGGGCTTTTCAAGGCCATACTTCCATGAAGCTATACCCGCAAGCCTGTACTTGTTCACCAATTCAGCTTTCAGCTTCATGGATTTTTCGTCTTCCAGCCATATCTTATAGGTTACATTGCCCTTCTTGTATTCTGCATAGTATTGACCGCTTGCAGGATCCCAAATTTTTGCAGCTTTGTTTTCTGCGACGGTTTTTTCAGCTTCCTCCATGGAAATTGCCTTGGAGGTTACAACCGGTTTGCTGCTTCCGCTCACATACTCTTCCTTCCAGAGCCTTGTATAGAAGGGTACTCCCAGCAGAAGCTTTTCATGCGGTACTTCCGCAAGTACCCTCTTCAGGCTCTGCTCAACCCAGGACAGCTGTGCGACAGAGCCGCTTACAGGGCTTCCTCCCCAATGCTGGTCATAGGTCATTAGCGCCACATAATCAACATACTCCGATAGCGCAGCCCTGTCAAAGCTTTCAGACCAGTTGGAGTTTACGGCGATTATAGACACGTCAACGGATAGCACCAGATTATTGGCTTTTGTCTGTTTGGAAAGCTCCTTTATAAACTGTGTAAAAGCATTCTTATCCTTTATATACATATTTTCAAAATCGATATTTAATCCGTCAAGCTTATATTTCTTTGCATTGCTTATAAGGGAATCTATGAACTTTGCTTTCGCGCTTGCATTTCCAAGCAGCCCGTTAGTTAAATCGGAATTGAATTGATTATCTACCAAAGCCCAGACCTTATACCCGTTTTTATGGGCCCAATTGCTGTAGCTCAAGCTTCCCCTTTCTTCCAGATCGCCTTTTTCGTTTGCCAGAGTAAACCATGTTGGTGAAACTACATTCAGGCCTTCAATTTTCTTGACATTCGACATGTCGGGGGTGTCTTTCCAGATATAATGCCAGGTAAGATTTATCTTTGCTCCCGAGGCAAAATCTGCGCCAAATTCCGGAATGCTGTTATATACTGCCCATTTGTCCCCTATGTTTTTCATAAAAATACTTTTTCTGACTGAATACCTGTCCCCATTCTCAAGGACCAGTTCATAAGCAGCTTCAATTTCAGCCAGGTACCTGGATTTGCTTAATACCGCAAAGCTCTCATTGTCCATATGCTTGCTGCCGGCAAACCCCTTGGGATATTGTATTTTCAGCTGTTCAGACCTCTTGGCATTAAGTCTGGCTTCTTTTCCCACTGAAAGGGATATGGGAGTATCAAAGCCCAAATCGCCTTCACTCAGGGATTCTAAAACACTTCTTTCATAATCTGCCGCAAAAGCCTTCAGATATTCATCTTCAGCTTCTCCCGAAGCCTCCCTGGTTCTCAGTACTCTTCCTATTACCGCCGCGGCTTGTGCTCTTGTTGCTTTTCCTTTAGGGCCGAAGCTTCCATCGGGCAGCCCCTTGATTATGCCCAATGCCGTTACCAGGTCTATGCTGTCCTTATACCTGTAATATTGCGGAATATCCTTGAAGCTAAGCATATTTCCGTTAACGTCAGCATTTTGTACGGCTTTTGCCGTTATTACCGCCATTTCCTCCCTGGTTATTTCCCTGTAGGGATAAAAATAATAACCGCTGAAAACGGACAGCAAACCATGCTCCTTGGCCGCTGTAACATACTTATGGCTCCAGTGCTTGTCCGTAACATCGTTGTAGCTTTCGACAAACTCATCATCAGTAGGAATACCTATTGCTCTTACAAGCATAGCTACATACTCTTCCCTGGATATGCTCTTTTCCGGCAGCATTGTGGTGCTGTTGTAGCCCTTCATAATATCCATATAGCTCAGTTCAAGCATTTCGTCCCTTGCCCAGTGTTTGACTATATCCTTAAAGTTATAGGAATTGTCCTCAAAAAAAAGCAATTCGCTTTCAGCAGTCTGCTTGTCCAAAAGAGGCGCATCATCATATGTATCCGCATTTTCGGCAGCAAAAGCAGGCAAACACACATTCAACACAAAAACTGTCATCAATAAAAATAAAAAATAACTTATGGCTCTTATCTTCATTACCTCACACTCCCCATAACATTATATCAATTATGTAAACTAGATTTGTTACAGAGAGATTTCAAAAAACTTGTATTAAATAGAAAAAGAGACAGGAGAAACGTCCCCATGTCTCATCGGCTGTCTTGCCTGAATCTGTTATTTATTGAAATAACCGCTTCTTTTTATGGCTGCTATTATCACAAAAGCTATTGCCGCTCCTGCGCCGGCCTGTATGACATTGCCCAATATGCTGAATAACGGCTGTGTGATATTCCATGTTATAATTGCTTCCGCAGCATAATATCCAAATATCATCCAAATTCCTGCCGCAAGCATTCCCAATCCATTCTTAACCGCACTGCTGCCCTTTGAATCTCCAAGGTTTGCCAGGCTGCCTGCAATCAAACCCATTACCGCTTTTATCACGAAAGTATATGGTGCCCACACGGAGAAACCCGAAAATATATCAAACATGGTCATACCTATTGCTCCGGATATTGCGGCATATCTTCTGCCAAAGACCACCGCCGTAAGGAATATCATACTGTCTCCCAGATGTATGACTCCGCCGTTTCCGTAGGGTATATGAATAGCCCAGGCCGCTACAAAAGTCAATGCGGATAAAAGGCCCATCTGCACTAAATCTCTTATTTTCAAACTGGTGCCGCTGTAATTTGAATTTTTTGTTTCCATTTTGCCGACTCCCCCAAAATTATGTATTGCTGTTGCTGCTTCTCTGATTTCATTATACAGGAGCTGCCGGCGGGAACAATAAGGAATCTACAATTTTACGCACAGTTTATTTAGTTTCTGCTTGATTGTATCGATACAATCTCTTCTTTCTTTTCCACCTTTACATAATCAATATAATCAAGCCCTGCAAGGCCTAAATGTGTTGCAACCTGCTCTATGGTATACAAAGCAACGATTTCTGTTATTTGGAGCTTCAGAATCCTTTCTTCTATTGGTGTAAGCACGGCTGCAAGCTGTTGTTTTATTGCGAGATCAAGGCTGAAAGGTTTTCCATAGGCTGCGGAAAGCCGAAAAAACAGCAGCGGATCTATCTCCACATCGCAAAGCCAATCATTAAAAAATTTATTCAGCTCTTCGTTAATCTCATTGAACAGCGCCTGTTTGGACGGATTATCAATAATTACGCTCTTGAAATTCTTCGTATGCTTTTTTAAAGGATTTATGAACAATGCGCAAACAATGACCGGATAAAAATCCTTTGCCTCATATAAAAGCCTTTTATACTCCGCAGAGCTTATTATCTTCTTTTCATTAATATATCTCATCAGTGCCTCGATATTCTCCGAGACATAATAGTTCAAAAAAATTGTCCTCAAGGTACTGATAACGCCCCGCAATACAATGCTGTAAATCTCTGAAGGAGTTTTGCTGTCGTCTGCAATTTTCAGACTTCCTTTGCCATCTGCACTTTTCCTCATGTTCACACCTCCATAAGACTTTCAAGGAAATTTAATGAACCCCTGAGCCCTTTTTCCTCTATATCTAATTATTTACAAATTCTTTTTATCTATTCAGCAATTTGATATACATTAATTGATTAATTTACCGGATATAAGTAAAATATAAATACAGGCACGGGGTTGCGGTTCAGGTATGCCCGGTAATTGTCCCCGGGCGGCTGCCGTGCAAAAAGTCGAAAGGGCATTTTTTTATGAAAAACTCAGATCATGATGATAGTATCCGAATCAACAAATACATAAGCGAAAAGGGTTTGTGCTCCCGCAGGGAGGCTGATGAGCTTATCAGACAGGGACGGATCACTATAAACGGCAAGAAGGCTTCCATTGGCAGCAAGGTATATCCCGGGGATATTGTAAAGCTGGAAGGTAAAAAGCTCTCACCAAAAGCTCCTCCGGTCTATATCGCCTTCAATAAGCCTCCCGGAATTGTGTGTACTACGGACAGAAGGGAAAAAGACAATATTATCGACTTTATAAACTACCCTAAAAGGATATTTCCTGTCGGCAGGCTTGACAAAGAATCGGAAGGCCTGATTTTCCTCACAAGTGACGGTGATATAGTAAATAAGATACTCCGGGCAGGCAACAATCACGAGAAAGAATACATAGTGACGGTAGACAAACCTGTTACTGCAGATTTTATCGAATCCATGTCAAAGGGTGTACGGATTCTGGGAACTGTAACAAAAAAGTGCAGGGTATCCCGGATATCCAGGTATGTGTTCAGGATAATCCTTACAGAAGGAATGAACAGGCAGATCAGAAGGATGTGTGAGGTGTTCGGCTATGAAGTGGTAAAACTGAGGCGGGTACGGATTATGAACGTTAATCTCGGTTCACTTCCGGAAGGAAGATGGAGATACCTGACAAGTCATGAGCTTAATACAATCAACAAGCTTGTTGCAGAATCAGTGAAGACCGAAGAGGCCTCCAGATAAAATGTTCCTCCGGAATCATCGTTTTGCTGGAACTTTTATTAATTATTGGCAGTCAAAGTTGTATAAATTCAAATAAGCTATGAAAGGGAGATAAAAATGAAAAGGATGGTATCCATTATTACACTGACTGCAGTACTCTTAGGCATCCTGCTTACAGGGCCGGTAGCCGCTGCAGAGAATGGTAATCTGGATCTTAAAGAGGCATTGGAAATTGCCAAAACAGCTTTTGACTTTGATACCACAAATCATGACTTTAACAGCAGCTATTCAGAAACAAAATTCGGAAGAAAGCTGTGGTACCTGAACTGGAATTCCAAGGAGGGCAGCGGCTCAAGCATGAATATTACCGTTGATGCGGCAACAGGAGAAATAATAAACATGTATCAATGGAAGAACATGCCGCAGCCTTTAAACAAAATTCCAAAGCACACAAGGGAAGAAGCTTTGAAAGTAGCCGAAGCTCTGGCCAGCAGGCTCCATCCTGACAAATTCAAAGAAACAGAACTCATGGACGATAACTGGAATAATATCTACCGTTATTATTACAGCAGCGATTCATACAACTTCAATTTCATAAGAAAGATAAAGGGAATAGACTTTCAGGATAATATGATACAAGTACAGGTGGACAAAAATACACTGGAAGTAAGAAGCTTCAACCTGGATTGGGATACGGTAATACCTATTCCCGACTCTGCAAAAGCAATAAGCACGGATGCAGCAAAGAAAATATTTGAAGAAAAGCTCGGTATTGAGCTGGCATATCAGATGATATATCCGAATAATTCAAGGGATTCCAAGCTGATACTGGTATACAATCAGAAGAATGCAAACCATCGTATTGATGCCATTACAGGCGAGATAATGACCCAGCCTTATTACGGATTAATGGAAAAGTCCGCCATGGGCGGCGGCGATGCCGGTGCGGCAGGTGTTGCGATTACTCCCGAGGAGCAGAAGGTGATTGACGATTCCAGCAAGTATATAAGCAAGGAAAAAGCCCTGGAATCTCTTACAAAACTTGTAGCTGTCGACAGCAGGTATAAAATGGATAATTCAAGCCTCTACGGCGGTTATAACAATGAAAACGCAGCCTGGAGCTTCAGCTGGAGCTATAATGACAGTAAAAACAATACTTACAGCTATATATACGGCACAGTGGATGCTGTTACCGGTGAAGTCAAAAGCTTTAACATCAATAACAGCGAGAATGAATACAAAGCCGGACGCACTCAAAAGTATACAAAGGAACAATGCAGGGAAATAGCGGAGAAATTCCTTAAAGAAATTCAGCCTGCCAAATTCAGCACCTCCGAATACAGGGAGCTGTACTATGAAATATATGCAGATCCTCAGAATGTACCCAGCTACAATATGAACTATATCAGGAAGGAGAACGGTATCTCTGTCCCCTTCAATAATATGAGCGTAGTGGTAAACACATATACCGGAGAAATAACAAACTTCTCCATGAACTGGCAGGACCTGGACTTCCCTGATGCAGCAGGTGTAATAAGCCTGGAAGACGCTTATAAGCTGCTGTACGCAAAGCATGACCTTATGCTTAAGTATATAAGGATATATAATTATAACAGATTTGAAGACAATACGGAAATAAAGCTTGCTTACATGCTGGATGACTATTACGGAATGATTGATGCCAAGAGCGGACAGTTTATAGATTATAGCGGAAAACCTGTCAGAGAATTCAAGGAGGTATCCTTCACCGACATAGAAGGGCATAAATATGAAAACGATATCAAGCTTCTTGTTGAACTGGGAATAATTGATTCAACCGAAAACAAGTTCAATCCGGATACAAAAATAACCCAAAAAGAATTTGTTAAGCTTCTGATGAAAGCAACCCAGCCGGATTACTACCCTATCCCCTATGCAGCAAGCGACAGCAGTGAATACGACAGGTACTATGAAAATGCCATAAATCAGAACATACTGTCCAGAAATGAAAAAAATCCTGAAGCCTGCGTCACAAGGATGGAAGCGTCAAAAATGATAGTAAAGGCACTGGGTGTAGGCTTTGTTGCAGACTTGGGGAGTATATTCAACCTCAATCTCAAGGATGCCGCAAGTATCACCGCAGAAAACAAAGGCTATGCCGCAATTGCAGCAGCATTAGGAATCGTTGACACTTCTGCAGGCAGCTTCGTACCAGGTTTGGAGCTTACAAAAGCTGAAACAGCAGGGATGCTGATAAGCTATCTTAAGGTGGATAAAACCCCAAAATCATCAGAACCAACCGTAGGGACACCAGTAATAATGCCGGCGCCGGAAACTCCGGCAATAATGCCGAAGGCAGAGTAGAGCCAAAAAAGTGACATGAAAAGGACACGGGGACGTTTCTCCTGTCCCGCTTTGCGGGACGGGAGAAACGTCCCCGTGTCCTTTTTTATGTAAATTAGATTACAAGCCCTCCGTCTACCGAAAGTACAGTTCCTGTTATAAAGCTTGCTTCATCTGATGCCAGGAACAGATATGCATTTGCAATATCCTCCGGTTTGCCGAGCCTCTGCATGGGGGTTTTTTCCCTGATTGAATCCAGAACCTTTTCAGGAACAGTCTCAAGCATTGGAGTCATTATAAAGCCGGGTGCAACAGCATTAACCCTGATACCCTTTCTTCCAAGCTCCTTGGCCCAGGTCTTTGTCATACCTATAACTCCCCATTTGGCAGCTGCATAATTTGTCTGGCCTATGTTTCCATATATCCCTACTACGGATGAAGCATTGAGTATTACGCCGCTTCCCTGCTCCGTCATAGTGTCAAGTACAGCCTGAGCACAGTTGTATACGCCCTTCAGGTTGATATTGATAACTTTATCGAACTGCTCTTCCGTCATCTTCCTAAGCATTGCATCAGCTGTTATGCCTGCATTGTTAACAAGTATGTCTATTCTGCCCCAAACCTTCTTAACTTCCGCAACCATTTCATCAACCTGTGCCCTGTTGCCGACGTCTACCTTGAAGCCCAGAGCCTCTGCTCCCTTTGACTTAATCTCCTCTGTAACTTCTTTAATTGCGCTTTCGCGTGTGCCGCAAATCACTACCTTTGCGCCTTCCCGGGCAAAGACCATTGCGGTCTCCTTGCCTATCCCTTTTGTAGAACCTGTGACTATGGCTACTTTATCCTTAAGCCTCATATATTTCCCTCCTTTTTATGCATACTACATCTCCACTACAAGTGCGGTACCCATACCTCCGCCGATACATAAGGTTGCAAGGCCTTTTTTCACATTTCTTCTCTTCATCTCATATAGAAGTGTTACCAGTATCCTTGCGCCGCTGGCTCCCACCGGATGTCCAAGTGCAATTGCGCCTCCGTTGACATTCACCTTGTTCATGTCAAAGCCCAAATCCCTTGCCACTGCAATAGACTGAGCTGCAAAAGCCTCATTGGCTTCGATAAGGTCTATATCCTCCAGCTTGAGGTTCGCTCTTTCCAAAGCTTTCTTTACTGCTTTAACCGGCCCTATACCCATTATGCTTGGATCCACTCCGGCAGATGCATAACCTGCTATTCTGGCAAGAGGCTTTATACCCAGCTCTTCCGCTTTATCCGCAGCCATTACAACCAATGCCGCGGCACCGTCATTTATACCTGAAGCATTTCCGGCTGTAACCGTACCATCCTTCTTAAACGCAGGCCTCAGCTTCGCCAAGGCTTCTGCAGTTACTCCCGCTCTTGGGAATTCGTCGGTATCAACCACAATATCACCCTTTTTTGAAGGAATAACCACTGGAACTATCTCGTCCTTGAATTTGCCTTCCTTAATAGCTGCTTCGGCTTTGTTCTGGCTGGAGGCAGCAAAAGCATCCTGTTCTTCTCTGGTTATATTGTATTGTTCCGCCAGGTTTTCGGCAGTAATACCCATATGGTAATTGTTAAATACATCAGTGAGGGAGTCGTATATCATTGAATCTATTATTTCTCCGTGACCCATTCTGTAGCCTGTTCTGGCATTTCTGAGCAAATAAGGAGCTGCGCTCATGTTCTCAGTTCCGCCTGCAACAACAATGTCACATTCTCCGGATATAATCTGCTGGGCAGCAACCTGTACAGCCCTCAAACCCGAACCACATATCATGTTTATTGTATAAGCAGGCTTTTCAACCGGTATCCCTGACTTCACAGCTACCTGCCGTGCCACTCCCTGGCCAAGGCCGGCCTGAAGAATACATCCCATGATGGTATCATCCACCATTTCAGGAGTTATCCCTGCTCTTTTGATTGCCTCTTTGACTGCAGTCACCCCAAGGTCTACTGCGGAAACTCCTGCCAGGCTGCCGTTGAAATTACCTATTGCTGTTCTTGCCCCACTTGCGATAACAACTTCTCTCATTGTGTTTAATACCTCCTCAATGAATTAATTACTATTCGTATAAAAGCAATGCAACTTTTATGCCAAATTCGCTTCAACCCTATGTGACATAGAAAACGAGCAGCACTAAACACACAGATGTTCCATGTATTCTTGCGGAATACACGGAACATTTATATATTATGTAGCTGCATCAGAAAACTTCTATAATCACTTCATTGCCGCTCATTATCCATGTTTCAAAAATTATTACCCGCCGTGTATTCAGTCGGTTTCAGTGTTTTCAGTGTTATCCGTATCTGATTTCCTTTTCGCCTAAAATTGGGCATATTCTTGCTTCTTGTACCAATCTATAAACTTCTCTATTCCTTCTTCAATTGAAACCTCAGGATTATATCCCAATACAGCCTTCGATTTTGTTATGTCCGCATAAGTGTGTTCCGCATCTCCCTTCTGAACCGGCAAATACACTCTGCGCGCAGATTTGCCAAGCTTTTGTTCTATTAAGCTTATCAGATCATTAAGCTTTATTGGGTTTGAATTTCCCAGATTGAATATGTCAAATGAACATTTGTGATAAATTGAAGCGACTATCCCATTAATAATATCATCAATATATGTGTAGTCTCTTGAACTTGTCCCATCTCCCCATACAGGTAACTCTTTCCCTTCATCTATCAGCCTTGTAAAATAGTGTACAGCCATTTCCGGCCTTTGTCTTGGGCCATAGACTGTGAAAAACCTCAAGCATATTACCGGTATGTCATAAAGCACATTATAGGTACTGCAAAACAACTCTCCGGCCAGCTTAGCTGCCGCATAAGGCGATATCGGCGATTTTTTGCCGTCTTCTTTAAAAGGGACAGAATTTAATCCGTATACGGAAGAGGTTGATGCGAAAATGAACTTCTTTACTTTAAAATCTTTGCTGAATTCAAGAAGATTGACTGTTCCCTTGATATCCACATCAACATACTCAAGGGGATTTCCAATGGATGTTCTGACTCCTGCAAGAGCTGCAATATGAACTACGGTATCTATATTAAATGTATTGAATATTTTCTCCAAAAGCTTCCTATCTCTTATATCTCCTTCAATAAGGGTGTATCTCCGGTTTGAAAGGGCTGTCAATATATTCTTTCTTTTTATTTTCGGGTCATAAAAGTCATTAAAATTATCTAAATTTATTACCCAATATCCGAGCTCCAGAAGCTTTTCACACAAATGGGAGCCTATAAATCCCGCTCCTCCGGTAACCAAAACAGTACTCATTTTCTTCCCACTCCCTTATATGAAAACCCGAAGCTTTTTACATAGTCAGGCTCATATATATTTCTCAGATCCACAAAAGCCGGATTGCGAACAATAGATTTCAGTCTTAAAAAATCCAATCCGGCAAAATCCTTCCATTCGGTGACAATCACAATGCAGTCGCTGCCTTCACAGGCCGAATATACATCACTGCAATATTCAACCGAAAAATCAGGATATACTTTTTCCGCATTTACCATGGCTTCAGGGTCATAAGCTTTGATTTTAGCTCCATTGTCCAGAAGCAATCTTATAATTTTTATAGCAGGTGCTTCCCGGACGTCATCGGTTTCCGGTTTGAAAGCAATTCCTAAAATTGTGATTGTCTTATTCTCAATATCGCCAATTGTTTTTTTTATCTTTTCGAACATTATTCCGGGCCGATTATTATTTACTTCCACAGTGCTGTTTACAATCATAGGTAAGCATCCAAGGTTTTTGCCGAAATTCACAAGGGCCTTGGCATCTTTGGGAAAACAGCTGCCTCCGTAGCCGGGCCCGGGATTTAAAAACTTTGGCCCTATTCTGCTGTCCAGCCCCATTGCTTTAGATATAACGCTAATATCAGCATTGCAAAAGTCACACATATCTGCTATCTCGTTTATATAGCTTATTTTTGTTGCCAGGAAGGCATTGGAAGCATATTTTATCATTTCAGCCGTTTCTATATTAGACACAACCATTGGCAGATCCAGCTGAATCTGAACTGCATATATCCTTTTCATAATATTTATGGCTGCTTCTCTTTCAGCACCGATAACAATTCTGTCGGGCTTCAGGAAGTCCTTAACAGCAGTTCCTTCCCGCAGAAATTCCGGATTGGATACAACATCAAAGTCATACCGTTTGCCTTTCTGCTGTAAAATGGATTTAACTTCTGATTTAATCCATTGTCCCGTTCCGACGGGTACGGTGCTTTTACATACTATAACCTTATAACCCTCAATATGATTTGCTATATCTCGTACTGCCTGATGCACATATTTCATGTCAGCCGAACCATCCTCCAATGGCGGCGTACCCACAGCAATAAAAATCACTTCAGCGTTTTCTACGGCATTTTTTATAGATGTTGTGAAGTTTAACCTCCCCAAATCGCAGTTTTCTTTAATAATACTCTCCAGGCCAGGTTCATATATCGGAACAATTCCATTTTTTAATTTATTGATTTTATCCTCATCAATATCCATACAGATCACATTCATGCCCAGCAGTGCAAGGCATCCGCCCGTAACCAATCCTACATAGCCGGCACCAATAACTGCTATATTCATAGTAATCCTCCTTCCTGTCATAGTCTCCTAAGCCCTTTGAAAAAGCTGCAATAAATCATTGGCGACTCTTTCCCAGTTATAACGCAGAACTGCAAGACTGCGCCCTTTTTTACCGAGTTTAAGCGCCATATCAGGATTGTCAAGCAGATAGTTTATTGCATACGTAAATTCATCAGGATTACTATAATCGTCTATTTCTATGCCGTTCCCGTATTCCCAGGATACTACCTCGGCATTTCCTCCTCTGTTCGTTGTTATAATAGGCAAGCCTGCGGCCATTGCTTCATAATGTACCCTTGACAATGGCTCTTCCCATTGAGATGCGCATAAAAATATATCGCCTAAACTGAAGAAATCAGGCATTTCTGACGGCGGAACAAAACCGGTGAATAACACAGGACCTTTCATCTTTTCGGAAAATGACTTCAGTGACCGTATATAATCATCGGATTTATTGCTGCCATACCATTTACTTCCAACCACAACCAATGCTACATCATTTCTGTATTCCATAACTTTTCCCATTGCTTTTAGTACAATATCAGAACCCTTCTTGGGGCTAAGCCTGCTTACATAAAGAACTATTTTATCCTTGCCCAGCTTTGATTTTAATTCGGCCTTATTATTAGTTCCATTCTCAGACCACCAAGGTTGATATTTATCAACATCAACCCCTGAGTAAACTACATTCAATTTTCTATCCGCAATAGGATATAATCTTCTGATCCCGTCAGCAATAAACTTGCTGACGGTGGTGATAAATTCTACCATCTCTATGCATTCAACAGCTGTTTCGGCAGGTATCTTTTCAGGAAGAAACATTTCATTATGAATGCTAAGGCTAAATTTTGCGTTTTTTAGTTTCTTGCCTAATACAGGAACCCAACGAGGCCTGTTGAATACATGAACTATATCAAACTCATCTTTTAGCTGAGTCATTACATTATTAAGGTATTCCTCCTTGTTCCTGCCGGGAACTCTTATATAGTTCACTCCATCTGCTGTCTCTTGTTCGGGCAAACTGGGATGCGCTATGCAAAAGACAGTCACTTCATGATATCTTGATAAATAAGGCAAAATGCCATCAATATATTGTTGAATTGCACCGCCTGAAACTGGGGGAACAGGAAGCTTTTCCGTACAAATCAATGCAATTTTCAATATCTCACACCTCCGATCCATTCACAAAAATATGCACAAGCACTAATACGATTTAGTAACTGACTTGTCCTAGTACATAATATAAAGAAGTTCCATTTTTGATACAGGTTATGCTAAAAAATGGGATGTATTTGCTGCCTTAAGAAGAAGTTGAATTATTGATGCAAAATGAGTAACATACAATGTTACATCTGAGTATTATTTTAGTGAGAGAGGCCAAGCCTTAAAGAAATAAATTGATTCAGAGGGAGGTGTTATTATGAAATATCAGGAAGACTATGTCGGAACAAAAGCGGAACTCAGCGACTTCATTAAAAAAGTTATACCGGAACTGTTCGCCGGCAGGCTGGCAATTGAAGGCCAGACAGTACGCATCCCCGCTGACCGTAGCCTTGAATACAAAATAAAATACGATTCAGCAGGGTCCTTAAACATCAAGGTGTCATGGGAAGATGAAGAAGAAGAGGAAGAATAGGCGATCAAAAAGAATACATGATTAAATCAGGGGCGGATTTTATCCCCCCTGATTACAACCTTTTCAGGGAGTGATTACTTTGACCGATATCAGCCGGGAACCTATTAATGAAGTACTAAGCAATTATGATATTAAAGTTGAGGGGATCAGGAACGAATCATACAAGGACAAAAAAGGTGTATGGTGGGTGCAGACACCTCAAGGCTATAAGATATTAAAGAAAATATCCAATTCGGAAGATACACTGAAGTATATCCTGTCAGCTGTCAGGCACTTAACTAATAACGGGATACGCATACCCAAGATTAACAGCACCAGAGACGGCAGAGATTATGTTAATATTAACGGAACCTGCTATGTCCTTTCAGATGCAATAAAAGGGAGAAATCCCAGTTATGAATCTCCTCGGGAGCTTGAGGCGGTTATCAAGGAAATGGCAAGGTTCCACCGGGCTTCGGCAGGCTTTTCCCCTCTGCCCGGCACCAAACCCAAAGTTCACCTTGGAATATGGATTGAGGACTATCAGGAACAGATCGATGATATGGAGAAGTTCTATAAACAGGAAAAAGCTCAAGAGCGAACCGGAGCCATAGGCAAGCTGATCCTGCAGGAGTTCCCCGGATTCCACAACCGGGCAATAAATGCAATAAGCGGTTTGAAGGGGCCTGAATACAAGGAGTGGGTTGATAAGGTAAGTAAAGCCGGCGGTCTATGTCATCAGGATTTTGCAGCAGGAAACCTGCTTCTGGATAGCTCAAACAACATGTATGTATTGGATACTGACTCTATAACCATAGACATCCCGGCCAGGGATATCAGGAAAATTTTCAACAAGGTTATGAAGAAAGCCGGGAGTTGGAACATCGATCTTACCAGGAAAATACTGGGCTGCTACCAATCCGAGAATCCCCTTTCCCCGTCAGAGTGGCATGTGGTCAAGCTGGACCTCATGTTCCCCCATCTTTTCATAGGTGCTATGAATAAATACTATTACAGGCGGGATAAGGAATGGTCATACGAAAAATATCTTCTAAGGCTAAGAGAAATGTCTGCCTTTGAAAAGAGCATAATACAGGTGCTTGATGATTTTGAATCCCTGTTGCCTGAATAACCCGGTCGGAAGGAGTGAGCAGCTTGGATAACCATGCGGAAGATTCAAACAGTCTTGTTAAGCTGGCACTTGATGTATTAAAAAATTATGACATCTCGCCATCAGCTGTGACAGTAGTCCAAAGCGGAAATATAAAGACGGTGTGGAAAATCCGGACCGACAGTGAAACCCTTTGCCTCAAGAGGTTGAAGCAAACCTATGACAAGGCTCTCTTCTCAGTCAATGCCCAGGTCTATATCAAAAACAAAGGAGGAAATGTTCCCGGAATAATGCTTAACATAAACAACCAGCCAATAACCATTTATGATGACCAGCTGTTTGTTGTTTATGAGTGGTTGAGCGGGAGAGATCTAAACTTCGGCATAAGTAAAGACCTGGAGTTGGCTGTCAAAGGGCTGGCCAAATTCCATGTGTTTTCAAAGGGCTACAATCCTATTGAAAATTCAAGAACCTCTTCCAAACTTGGCAAGTCACCGGAGCAGTATGCTTCAATGAAAAAAGTTTGAGGAATGGAAAGCAGCTGCGGCAAATAATGCTTCGGCTCCCCGCCATTCAACTTACCTGAAATACGCCGATTCCATGATTGAAATAGCAGGAAGAGCTATAGAACTCATAAATAAATCATCCTATGACAGCTTAACCGAACCGGATTCCGGCTCAATAGTCCTGTGTCATCAGGATTACGGCAAGGGCAATACCCTTATGACCGACAACGGAATATATGTGCTGGACTTGGATGGTGTGACCTATGACCTTCCCGCCAGGGACTTAAGAAAAATAATAGGAAAGCAGGCTGAAAACAAAAACCGGTGGAGTATAGACCTCATTAACGAGGTCACAGATTGGTATACCCAGATAAACCCTATGGATGAGAAAGAAAAGCATGTCTTGTATATAGACCTGCTGTTCCCCCATTGGTTCTTTGGCCTTGTAAAGAATATTTACAAATCCAATAAAGCTGTTAAGCCGGCTAAAATTGAAATGATATGCAAGTTAGAGCAGGACAAGGTTCCGATTTTGGATTCCTTGCTGCGATGTATGTAATTCATCTGACAGGCCGATATCTGTCTTCGATATCGGCCGCTAATATTAAATTATTTACACAAAAGCTTAGTAAAAAGAGAATGAGACGACCTGAAAGTGTGCTAGATCGCCCCTGTTTTAACATTTAAGCAGTTTCATCACTATTTCCAAAACTCCATGAGATTATAACTGCATTCCGGTTCCTCCTTCTTTGCAGTAAACTGTTCTGCAGCATCATCCAGTTCTGTTATGAACATATATTCCAGTTCCTTCTTCTTAGCAGCCAGATGCTCTTCTGCTTCATTCATATTCTTCTTATACTTGGCAACCAGCTTTCTATTGCACACTTGTCTGGGTATCTGCTTAAGTAATTTACCATATTCCTCTACTATTACTTCAAGCACTGCTACCTCCTGCTTTAATTGAACAAATTCATTTGACAACTCCATGTTTTCATCTCCTCACTTGCTGGATTCCGTTATGTATCCGGAGGATAAATGGTCTTTACCATTTATCCTTTTTCGGTCCTGGGCTATATTGAACAATTAGCACTTACCATGGCCGTGTTTCTTATCTTCTTCTTCACAAACTGCGTTGATGTTGATTATTACCACATTGTTCAAAACAAAAATAAACTTTATTTTCTTTAGGCAGCAGCAATCATCGTTGCCATTACAGCCTCCGTCACTTTCTCTCAAGCTCATCATTTCTCTGATAGTATCCATATTACCAGAAATAACTCTTGCTGCATCAACTGATAGTAATTCCGGCATCTTTACATATTCCATAAATTCACCTCCTTTCATTTTCTGGGCGGAAAATTTAAACCGGTTCGTCTTCTTCCAATAGCATTATATGACTTGTACACTTTATTGCTACTGATTGTACAAAAAAATCCATAACCCAAGTTTTCATCACAGTTCCATCCTTTTTGCAGCTAATTGCTCCTCTATTTCAAGTATTTCTTTTTTACAACGGGCAACCAGTTTTCTGTTAAATATCTGTCGGGGTATCATTTTCAGGATCTTATCAATTTCGTTTTTTCTTGCTTCAAGTATTTCCATCTCCATCCATATATGCTTATGTCCGCCTGAAATGGCTTCCCAGTCGTCATGTCCTTTATCATGGCCCCTATCGCCTATCTTTATATGACAGCCTTCAATATGCTCTTCCGCCTTTTCCCTGCAGCGGTCTTTATTGCAATCATCTGATGCATTATCCACACCAATGGTCACGTTACAAAATACAAGCTTGACAATTGTCGTATTATCTCCGCATTCCATACCGCAGTTCTGCCCTACAATAACCTTCTCCCCCGGCTGAGGATCGGTAATCGCTTTCAGCACTTCAGGATTTTCAGCTATCACCTCTGCAAACTTCGGTGTTATTAATTCAGGCATAATAACTTGATCCATGCTTTCATCACCTCCCTTACTGGATTCTGTTATGTATAGTGAAGCATAGGTACAATAATTTAAGATTATGTACCTATGCATTTCATATTATTATTGTGGCTGGGGTTCTTCTTCTTCGCAGGCTGCATTAACGTTGATTACCACTGCATTGTTCAAAACAAATATGAATTTAACTTTTTTGGGGCAGCAGCATTCATCATCGTCTTTTACTTTATGTTTGGGTGCACATCCGCCGCTTTCCTTTTTGCTTTCATTCTTTTCCGATTTGAAAAAATCTTTCAAGGCTGCCGCCATTTCATCTTTGGGGCTTGGTTCTTCTTTAACAGTGTGAACATTGCCTGATAAAGCCTTTGCTAATTCCGGTGAAAGCATTTCCGGCATTTTTACATATCCCATGGATTCACCTCCCTTCATTAAATTGACAGAGATTCGGAACCGGTTTGTCTTCTTCCAATAGCATTATATGACTTGTACTTACTATTGCTACAATTCATAAAAAAAACGCCTCACGGCGTCAAAAATTGATATGCACTGATATAAGTTTAAGGGCTTGCTCCTTTAAAGGGGATCATTCTCATTGTTTGCCTTGTTTCACATTATTTCGATGATTTCGTTATTAATACGGACGAATAAACCTGTTTTCAGCAGCTGATAATCGTCTTCAGAAATACTTATGATGGGCAGATTCAATCCATACATTTTTTCTGCTACAATAGAACCAATGGCTAAAATTTTTTCGCTATTAATATTAATTATTGCCCTGGGGGCGATCCCTTTTCTTAAAGCTTCAAGAATCACACCGGCTGTACTGCTTGATCCCTTTCCACAGGGAAAGGCAAAAATTTTGTCTTTTAATACCTCTTGATAAACATCGCTTCTGGTATCTACAATACTGCCTGTTTTAAAACTAAAACCGCCGAAAAAGCTAAAGGGTTCATGAGAAACAATGAGAGTTCCTTCCGTACTGCCTCCCACAAGACTTTTTCCTTTGATAATTGTTTTCATTTCATTTCCCCCGTATAATTATTGTAATCATTACGGCTAACCCTTGGGCTGAAGAGCCGTATTTACACATTCACCCAAACTTGCAAATACAACCTCCTTGCCAGTTAATGCCTTCATGTAATGGGCATATTTGGCTGAGTTTGTCATGACTGTTTTTATATCCCAACCGTTAAGGTCAGTATTTAAAAAGCAGGTGTCCCGGATAATTCTCACGCCGCTTTTTATCAAATTATCGATAATGAGGGTAGATTCTAACAGGGAATATACTTCTCTATTGGTATAAATCCAAAATTCCATCTCTTTAGAAATAGACTTGCCATTAAGTAACTCTGCAATTTCCATTAGTTCCACTACGGATGCATGAGGGCACCCAATCAGAATGGCATCTACACTTTCGGGAGCCGCGCTGCTTAAAGATTTCCTGGAATCTAAATACATTTCTTTTGTAATCTCTATAGTTTCAATATTGGATGAATCATCTAATATTGAATTTAAATCCGGGGCTTCCGGCGTAATCCCAATCATATGAAACATAGCTACTGCCCCCGATGAAGCAATAGCTGCGGAAAATGCTTTCAGTTGATCTGATGTTACCCATTGTGGAATTCCGGTTATAGCGGGGATTTTATCCTTAGCAAGCTTACCCGCAAGATACCCCAATACAGCAAAGTCATCAGTGCTTGATTTTAAGGGTAACCCCTCACAGTTTATAATGATCTGAGCCAGGCGGTTTTTCTTGATATGTAATCCAAATTTGGGCGCCCGGCCGGTTAATGCACAACAAAGGTCGGTGTAATCTCCATATCGTTCGGTTCTAGCACCAATGACAGAATTCACATATACTATGGCATTCGATTCTGCCCAAGCCACTTGCTCCCCAAATCGAGGTGCACAAACCCCTTGGTAAGGAGCGCAAGTCCAAGTAGGAATAGCGCCCATTTCTAAATAAGCTTTTTCCATTCTGGCATTTTTTTCTGCATACTCTGCATTCATTCTATGGTCTACCCAGCACTTAATGTCCCTGGAATTGGCATTAAGGGTTGTAGGTACCGCAACATGCCCCCCCATTTGCTGCATTTTTTCAGCAAACTCCAAACCAGCCTCACCAACGGCGCCATAAAGGCAACCATCAATATGCACCTTAGAAATCGGAATTAGTTCCGCAGCCCCATACAATTCGCCCAACTTAATAATGATTTCGAGAGCAATTTTTGCTGCTTCGCCTCTCTTACCGTATAAAATTTCCTGTTCATCTTGCGTTAATTTCAAATTTTTCACCTCTGTTTTTCTTCCAAGGCTTCTTATAGTAATTATAATCCACAATTTGTAACAAGTAAATTATTACAGGGTATCGCATCATTCCAAAACTGCAGCTTCAATTATTGCTCTTGCCTGCATTTCAGCGTAAAGCCTTCATTTTTTAAGTAAACTTCAACCAGATCCGCTATGGCCTGTTTATCAAGATTTTATTAAGCAGCAAACCAAAATCAGGCTGCTTCACCCCTGCCTCACATCACCGACCGTCTTCTTTGTGCAATATATGCCAGCAGAACCGCTATTACGGAAAGAGCTATACAAACCATGAAAGCAGTTATGCCGTATGATAGCGGCATGCCAAATATATTGTACATTTTGACCCCGCCAAATACTACGCCGTAACTCGATAACGCCACATAGTTGAAATCCGCAAGAGGCCCAAGCAATTCTTTGAGGCCATCGCTAAGGAAACCGAACAGGGCGAAGGTCAATATCATTGCAACACCCAAGCCGAATGTGGCAGTCTGATTCTTAAGTTTTGCGGATATAAGAGTGATTGCCAAACCGAAAGCCATCGCAGCAAGTATTATCCACAAAACACCCAGCATAGCCATCCCGCCTACCGTCGTGTCAAGTGTTGTCCATTCAAGCCCTGTAAAGCAGCGGGCAGGTGCGTCAAAACCGTCTAAATTACCGTAGGATATATATGTGCCTATAAACATCCCCAAGAAAAATATGACAGTCAGGATAGCGGAAACCACACAGACACACAGCAGTTTGGCAGTAACAATCTCACGGCGGCCTTTGACTGAGCAAAGTATAATACTATCCATATCTGTTTTCACCTCCTGCGTGAATACAGGAGAAATTATAAAGGCTAAAAACATCAGGAGCAGAAGCCCTACTCTGGAGGGATCAAACGCAAGTGAATAGTAGTTCCAAAAAAGCGTGTTCTCAAAAACAGGCTCCCCTAGGGAAAGCTCAGTATCCAAACGATGTTTGTAATATTTGTATTCATATGTGTCCGTTTTGTCGGAAAGCTCTTTAAGTTTCTCCTTTATAGGATATACTCCCAGAATACTTGCTTTATCTTGATATTCCGGACCATTCCAATATTCCTGTACTCTTTTGCCAAATTTAGCATAATCGTTGTGAAATTTCTGAATAGGATTACGATGCAGGTACATATAGAATCCATCTTCATTACCTTTGCGGTATTCTGCCTCGGTCGCTTCGGATATTGGTCCGGATTCAGCCAATTGTTCAGGGTTAAATTTTCCGGTGTTTTCTGAAACCAATCTGATATACTCGCTATAGTCATCACTTTTAATGAGCGCTAAAGTACCTTCCGCGGCGAGAAGTCCCATGAGCGTACAAATGATAAATATTGCAGCCAGCAGAATAAGGCGGCTTTTGTTAAACAGAAGCTTCTTTATTTCATATTTAAACAGTATCATCAGGCAGTCCTCCAATCAGAATTAAACTCATATAGATAAGCATCTTCAAGAGTCGGTGGAGTGCTTATCGCATCAGCTGCAGGTTTATCGTCCGATACGACCCGTACTTCCATTCGGTTGCCCACCGGTATGACATTACTGATTATGTGATTGTTCTGGTAAACAACCAATTCGTCAACCGTCATTTTGATAAGCCATACCTTGCCTTCCATCGCGTCCACAAATCTCTGGCTACTCTCCATCCTGCCTACCTTGCCGTCTCTTATCATAACAGTCTGCCTGGCTATGGAATCAATGTCCGAGACAATGTGTGTGGAGAGAAGTACCGTCCTGTTGCGGGAAAATACCGAGATGAGGTTGCGGAACTTGATTCGCTCATGGGGGTCAAGCCCGGCTGTAGGCTCGTCCAGAATCAATATCTCCGGGTCGTTCAGGAGTGCCTGCGCAATACCGAGCCGCCGCTTCATTCCTCCTGAATAGTTGACACATTTACGGTGCAAGTCCTGAGTCAAACTCACCTGTTCCGCAAGGGATTGGATTTTTCTTTCCATATATTCACCCTTTAATCCTTTAAGAGCAGCAACAAAACGTAAATAATCAAGTCCTGAAAATTCAGGGTAAAAATCCAGGGATTGCGGAAGATATCCCAGTTTTGAGCGGTATTCAAGGTCACAGGCTTTTCTGTTTTTTCCGTTTATTAAAACCTCGCCGCTGCTTGCCTCCATAACCCCGGCCAGAATACGGATAAGGGTGCTCTTGCCCGCGCCGTTTGGTCCCAAAAGGCCATAAACACCGTTTTCCATTTCAAAGCTGACACCGTCTAAGGCTAGTTTTTTCCCATATTTTTTGCTGATATTTTCGATTGTCAGTTTCACATCAACGCCTCCATTTTCCTTAATAAGCTCATTATAGGAGGAATTCCTAAACTGCCTGATGAAAAAATATAAACATTTTCTAAACATATATTCAATAAACTGGGGCTGTTGCACAACATACGAAGAATGCGACATATCTGAAGTTTGCATAACCCTCCGCAAGAGACAGTATAGTATATCGAGGCACACGGATTATGATTTTGACAGGACTACTGATATGCCTTTGGAAAAGTTCTACCGGTGCCAAAAGGCCCTCCATGGCCCGAGGCACCTAAGCCGGCCTCCATGCCGGCTTCACGAACTTTTTACCAAAGCCATATCAGAGGCCTGTTGCCAAAATGCATAAAAGTGTACCCTGCTATACTATACAAGCTCTTGCTTGGTTATGCAAACTTATAATTGTGTCGCATTATTCTTCAAATAAGAAAAGGAGCATCGCTTACTATATATTGAGTAGTTTTGCGACACTCCCATGCATATTTCTAAGAGTTAAGCCTGTATCCCGCACCCCACACGGTTTCTATAACCTTCGGTTTAGACGGGTCCTCCTCTATTTTCTCCCGGATACGGTTAATGTGTACCGTAACTGTTGCGCTGTCGCCCGTATAATCAAATCCCCATATTTTTTCAAAAAGCTGTTCCTTTGAAAAAACTAAATTTGGGTTCTCAGCAAGGAATAATAGAAGCTCAAACTCACGGTTGGGCAGTTTGATTTCTGTTTCTCCTTTAAATACCTTCCAGCTCTTGGACATTATTTTTAAGTCCCCGATTATTATTGTTTCATCTTTGCTGCCTTTTGCAGACCCTGTCAGCCGTTCATACCGGTTCAGATGAGCTTTGACCCTGGCCACCAGTTCTGCAGGATCAAAAGGCTTGACGACATAATCATCCGCTCCCAGGCCGAGCCCCCGGATTTTATCGGCTGACTCCGTACGGGCTGTTACCATAAGAATTGGTATATCGATATCGTCCCTTATTTGCCTGCATATATCATAGCCGTTCTGGCCCGGCAGCATCAGGTCAAGCAGAACCAAAGCATAACCGCCTTTTTGTAGTGCCGCCAATGCTTGTCGACCGTCCGCTATGATCTCAGCTTCAAAGCCGTTTATTTCCAGATAGTCCTTTTCCAGCATTGCAATTTCGGCATCATCTTCAACGATAAGTATTCTCTTCAAGAGTTTTCCTCCTTTCTGCAAGGCAGGGAAATTTTAATTTGCAGCCCATTATTGTTTTCAGCCGTAACAAAACCGCCATGGGCTTCCACGATGTATTTTACAATATACAGACCGAGTCCGCTTCCCGGGCTGCTTGGGCGGGAATCCGGCGAAGCCTCGCCGCCCCTCCAAAACCGTTCAAACAGCATCGGAAGGTGTTCTTCCGGCACCCCCTGACCGTTATCGGCAAACAGCAGGTGCTCCATGCCCCCCTCGCACCATATGGAAATACGCAGGGCAAGGGTCCCAACCTTTGCATATTTTATCGCATTTTCTGTCAGATTAAGTAATACACGGCGCATCTGCTCCGCATCTATTTCCACCGGGTGAGGTAGTGATGTAACATCCACGGTCATCTTTATGTTTTTATGTTCAAGCTCATCACCTATATTCTCCGCAAACCGGCGGGCAAAGTCTCCCAAATCCTCACGGTTAAGGGAAAGCGGCAAATTACCTGTTTCAAGATTTGAGAAATAGAATAGCTTTTCCATAAGTACATCTATATCGCAGGCTTTTTCATATGCTATCGAAAGATACTGCTCCCGTTTTTCCGGGGTATTTGCCACACCATCGCGCAAACCTTTAATATAGCCTTTGACAGAGGTCAGCGGAGTTCTGAGGTCGTGGGAGATACCGGTTATTAAATCCCTGCGTGCTCTTTCGTAAGCAGCGGTTTTCTCCCGCTCATGCATAAGATGCTCCTGCATGTGATTAAACGCTGTGCAGACAGACGCAAACTCATCCTTCCCCGTATAAACTATCGGTTTGGATAAATCACCGTTTTCAATACGTTTCGCACCATCCGCCAAAGCATTTAACGGGCTGAGGATGCGCCATACCATTTTGCGTGTGAAAAGCTGGCTAAGCAGCAGAATAACTGTAATGAACATCAGTCCGAATATCAGAAACCACTGCAGGAATCCGCTGCGAACATTCGTGTTTTCTGTCCTGCCTCCAACTGCAAATATTGAATATGCCCCTTTTTCAACGGCAGCAAACGTAATTTCCTGTACTCTTCCCGCCAAAGTGCTTTGCTCGAGTTCCAATGCCTTAAGGCTGTTTATAATACTGCCTTGAGAATCACTCAGTGAAGAAAAGGCTACATTATCATCATCTATAACAAGCAGCTTGTAGCTGTATTGGCCGAGTCGGGTGTTCAGTGAGTCCCAATCTCTCGCTGAAGCGTCAAATTCATCAAGCATATCCGCGACATGAAAAACGTCCTTATCCAATAGCTCCTTACCGGGGTCCCCTGGGGACAAGAGGAATATTATACTTATAGCGGTAAGCAGGAAAGCAAGGGAAAGAAACACCAATAAAACACTCGAAACCATAATACGGTTGATTATCTTCATGGTATAACCTTCTTTCGAACTATTTATCTATTCTTTCCAATTTATATAAAACCGGATGAAGGCCATCAGCACAACAGAAAATTTCAGTCCCTTTCTGCTTGATCCAGGGGTAATCATGTCCTAATGCCAAAAATACAACCTTATCCTGAATTCCTGTCCATACTAATACTTTTAACCGAAAAAATAAGCTCTTAATATTCTATTACGATTTATTATAGCATATTTTTCAAAGCCTCCCATCACCTATAATAACAAGGGTACTGCTTCTAATTATTAAGTAGCAGTACCCCTCTTCTATTTATTATTAAGCCTCACATAATCTGTCTTGTGTATTATTTACTTCTGGCTGTATTCGCCCATTTTTTCCTTTATGGTTGCCTGGGCTGCAGCCAGCCTTGCTATCGGTACCCTGAAAGGTGAACAGGATACATAATTAAGCCCAACCCTATGGCAGAATTCAACGGATGCAGGGTCCCCACCGTGCTCACCGCAGATACCCAGCTTAATATCCGGCCTGGTCTTCCTGCCAAGGTCTACCGCCATCTTTACCAGCTTTCCAACTCCATTCTGGTCGAGAGTCTGGAATGGATCCTGATCGAATATGCCTTTTTTCAGGTACTCCTCTATGAACTTGCCTGCATCGTCCCTTGAGAAGCCATAGGTCATCTGTGTAAGGTCATTAGTACCGAAGGAGAAGAATTCGGCTGTCTTTGCTATTTCATCAGCAGTCACAGCTCCTCTGGGTACCTCAATCATTGTTCCGTACAGATACTCAAGCTTGATTCCCGATTCGGCTATAACCTTATCGGCAGTCTGCCTTACAACCTTCTCAATATACTCAAGCTCTTTCAGTTCACCTACCAAAGGTATCATTATTTCAGGATGGACATCTATGCCCTTACTCTTTTTAACCTCAACTGCAGCTTCAATTATTGCCCTTGCCTGCATTTCAGCCAGTTCCGGATATGATACCGCCAATCGGCAGCCCCTGTGCCCCAGCATCGGGTTGAATTCATGAAGGCCTTCAACCCTTGCTTTAAGCTTTTCAAATTCGACGCCCATTGTCTTTGCCAGTTCTTTGATATCTTCGTCTTCCTGGGGAAGGAACTCGTGGAGCGGCGGATCCAGAAGCCTTATGGTAACAGGCCTTTCTTCCATTGCTTCAAATATTCCGATGAAATCCTCTCTCTGCATCGGAAGAAGCTTTGCCAATGCTACCTTTCTTTGCTCTACTGTCTCGGATATTATCATTTCCCTTACCGCTGCTATTCTGTCTTCACTGAAGAACATATGCTCGGTACGGCAGAGGCCGATTCCTTCTGCTCCGAATTTCACAGCCTGCTCTGCATCCTTCGGTGTATCTGCGTTAGTTCTCACCTTAAGCCTTCTTACTCCATCAGCCCAGGACATAAGAGTTCCGAAATGTCCTGACATTTCCGGCTCTTTCGTCGGGATAACCCCCTCATAGACATAACCGGTGCTGCCGTTTAAGGATATATAGTCTCCTTCTTTGTATACCTTGCCGTTTGCCTCAAACTGCTTCAATTCTTCATTGACCTTAAGTCCTTCGCAGCCCGCTACGCAGCACTTGCCCATTCCTCTTGCCACAACAGCCGCATGAGAGGTCATTCCTCCTCTTGCAGTCAGTATTCCCTTAGCCATTGCCATTCCTTCAATATCCTCAGGGGATGTTTCAAGCCTTACAAGTATTACTTTTTCGCCGTTTTTTGATGCTTCAACCGCATCCGCTGCTGTGAAGTATGCTTTCCCTGAAGCAGCTCCAGGTGAAGCCGGAAGTCCTTTTGCTATCGACACTGCCTTTTTGAGTGCATCTGAATCAAAGTTCGGATGCAGCAGCTGGTCAAGCTGTGCCGGCTCTACCCTCAATACCGCTTCTTCCTTGGTTATTTTGCCTTCCTCAACAAGCTCAACGGCAACTCTGAGAGCTGCAGCAGTTGTCCTCTTCCCGTTTCTTGTCTGAAGCATGAAAAGCTTGCCCTTCTCTATAGTAAATTCTATATCCTGCATATCCCTGTAGTGATTCTCCAGGAGATTTGCCACACTTATGAACTGGTCATAAACCTCCTGATTTATCTCGCTTAGCTTTTCAATGGTCTGAGGAGTCCTTATCCCTGCGACAACGTCTTCACCCTGCGCATTCATCAAAAACTCTCCGAATATCTTCTTTTCTCCCGTTGCAGGATTTCTTGTGAAAGCAACGCCTGTTCCGCAGTCATTCCCCATATTTCCGAATACCATTGACTGTACATTGACAGCTGTACCCAGATTTCCGGGTATGTTGTTCATGGCTCTGTATATTATTGCCCTTTCATTGTTCCAGGATCTGAAAACCGCTGTTACTGCCAGGAGCAGCTGATCCTTCGGGTTCTGAGGAAATTCCTCTCCTTTTTCCTTCCTGTAGATGCTCTTGAACTTCTCTACTACTTCCTTCAAGTCGGAAGCCGTAAGGTCGGTATCGTATTTTGCACCCTTTTCTTCCTTTATTTCATCAAGCACTCTTTCGAATTTTGACTTGGGAATCTCCATCACAACATCGCTGAACATCTGTATAAACCTTCTGTAGCTGTCCATTGCAAATCTTTCATTATCTGTAATATCCCTTACGGTCTTGACGACCTCATCATTCAAACCAAGATTGAGAATTGTATCCATCATGCCGGGCATTGAAAATTTCGCACCGGATCTTACCGATACAAGCAAAGGATTACTTCCTCCTCCGAAGGTCTTTCCCGTTGTGGCTTCAAGCTCTTTAAGCTTTTCCATTATCTCATCAATAAGCTCGCTCCAAAGCTGCTCCCCTCTGTTGTAATACTCGTTGCATGCCTCTGTAGTTATAGTAAACCCCGGAGGTACCGGCAGCCCTATATTGCTCATTTCAGCCAAATTGGCACCCTTGCCTCCCAAGAGGTCTTTCATTGAAGCTTTGCCTTCCTTGAAATTGTAAACGTATTTCTTCATTCTTCGTTTGCCTCCTTTAATATTTGAAGTATTGTATTTGCTGTCTCCTCAATTGCCTTATCGGTTACGTCAACTATTCTGCAACCAATTTTGTTCATGATTTCTTCAGCATATTTATTCTCATAGGCTATTCTTTCCTTGCTGGCGTAATTTGCCTGGTCGCTTAGCCCATGGGATTTCAACCTTTCCAGCCGTATCGGGTTAAGCTGGTCTGTACTGATTACCAAACCAATTATTTTCTTCGGCGATATTTCAAAAAGCTCCTTGGGTGGCTTTACTTCCGGCATTAGCGGTATGTTTGCCACTTTTAAATTCTTGGTTGCCAAAAACATACCCAGAGGGGTCTTGGAGGTCCTGGAAATACCCAGCAGCACCAGGTCCGCCTTCTTGATGCCTCTCGGGTCCTTGCAGTCGTCATATTTTACCGCAAATTCCACGGCTTCTATCTTTTTGAAGTATTCATCATCAAGCTTTCTTGCCGCCCCCGGGATATCAGTCGGATGCTGCCCAGTGACTTTGGCAATTGCCTCCACAGCAGGACCCATTATGTCAACACAGACTATATTATGTATGGCCGCCTGTTCCATAAGATATTTCCTGAGCTCAGGCACAACAAGGGTGAACATTATTATACTGTCCAGGTCTTTGGCCTCGCTGATAACCTCCTGTATGCTCTCTATCTCGGTAACATACGGTATCCATCTGATCCTGATTTCACATTCGGGATACTGGGCGGATGCGGCTTTTGCCACTTGTTCCGCAGTTTCGCCTATTGAATCCGATATCACAAATATTACTGCCCTGTTTTTATTCATAATATCCCCCTAACCTATTGCTTATATAAATCATACAGCAGTTTAGTCACATTGGTTTTGGATACCTTGCCTGTTATTTTGAATTGTTCTTTGCCATCACCGTCTTTAAATGGTTCTACTACCGGTATACTGTCTATTTCATGGGTGATAAGCTTGACTACTGCATCATATGCGCTGTCATTATCGAATATATAAACTATATTCGGCATCCTTGTCATAATCATTCCAATCGGCATATTGTGTATATCATTGTTACCGATTGCAATCTTTATAAAATCCTTTCTTGATACTACTCCGGAAAGTGCTCCTTTACTCTGCACGTATATTGTACCGGCATCCCTCAAAAAAAGCATGACAATAGAATCATATACTGTTGCCGATTCATCCATGACCACAGCGCTTGACTTGATTTCAGTAACCTTAATGCTTTTTATGAAATCATGGCCAATATCGTTTATTATCTTGCCGGAGTAAAAATAGCCAACCTTCGGCCTGGCCTCAAGCATGTCGGACATTGTAAGTATTGTAAGATCAGGCCTTAATGCCGCCCTTGTCATATTCAGCTTTGCTGCCAGCTGCTCGCTTGTGATTGGTTGGTATTTCTTTACCAATTCAATTATCTGCTTTTGTCTGCTTGTGAATTCTATTGCAACCACCTGCCTCACGGAAATATTCAAAGCCATCCTGTCCGGGGATGTGTAAATATTCCTATTTACACATCCCAAGTTTTTACTGTATTCACATTAAATACTATCATAATGCATTAACAAGCACAACAAAAATCAATTATTTATTGACCACTATAGCCCCCAAATCAGCAATCCTGTTCATCATGTCTCCTATGCTCTTTAAAAGCCCCAGCCTATTGTTCCTGATTTCCTCATCCTCAACCATTACCATTATGTTGTCAAAAAAGTCGTCAATGGGTTTCTTAAGTGTTATCATAAGCTTCAGAGCCTTTCCATACTCCCTGTTGTTCACATAGCCTTCAAACTCTGCATTTACTTCATTAAAGGCCCGTAGCAGCACCAGTTCGGCTTTCTCGGTGAACAACCCCGCGTTGATTTCCATGCTCTTGGCTTTAGATGCCAGGTTGGATACCCGATTGAAGGAGCCCAGTATGTTCATGAACTCATCCTTGCCTTTCCATTTTGAAAGCTCCTGAATTTTCAGATAAGAGTCATATATATCGTCAAACTCGGCATTTATTACAGCATCAATAATGTCATACTCAAAGCCTTTGTCTATCATGACATTTTTGAATCTTTGCCTGAAGAACTCCAATATGTCCCTCTTTACTGACTTTTCATCACCCTTCAATATCCCTTTTGCTTCAAAAGGCTTAAGGGAATTATCGATTAAATGCGCCAAACCAAGATGAATGTTACTGTCAAGTATAATAGATGTAACCCCTATTGCCTGCCTTCTTAAGGCATATGGATCCTGGGAGCCTGTCGGTTGAATTCCTATGGCAAAGCACCCGCATATGGTGTCCATTTTGTCTGAAATGCTAAGAATTGAGCCGTTCAATGTTTCAGGAGTACAATCCCCTGCAAATCTCGGCAGGTAATGCTCAAATATGGCATCCGCTACCTCCTTATCCTCTCCTTGCAGCAGTGCATATTCCCTTCCCATTATACCCTGAAGCTCATCAAATTCCTTAACCATATTTGTGACCAAATCAGCTTTGCATAAATGTGCAGCCCTCAGCAGGTTCTTTTTCGCACCGGCGCTTAATCCCAAAATCGCAGCCAGATATTCTGCTATGGCAGAAATTCTCTGAGTCTTATCATATATTGTTCCCAAGGTTTCCTGGAATACCACATTTTTTAGCTTCTCCGCGCAATTATCCAAGGATTCCTTCCTGTCCTCGCTGTAGAAGAAATCCGCGTCAGCCAGCCTTGCCTTAAGAACCTTCTCATTGCCTTCCTGCACCGTTTCGAGGAAGCGGCTGTCACCATTCCTTACAGTTATGAAGTAATTCATAAGATTCTTATTGCTATCCACAACCGGAAAATATCTCTGATGCTCCTTCATGGGAGTAATTACTGCTTCCTTCGGAAGCTTAAGGTATTCGGCATCAAAGCCGCCTGCAAGAGCGGTAGGATACTCTACAAGATATACAACCTCCTCCAGCAGCTCTTCATCCATCAGCACTTCTCCGCCTTTTTCCCTGGCCAGTTCCTCGCACTGCTTGCGGATTATTGCGCGCCTTTCCTCCTGGTCCGCTATTACAAAGCCTGCCCTCAGCTTATCAAAATACTCTTCAGTGTTATTTATCTCAATGCTGCCTTTGGATAGTACCCTGTGCCCTTTAGTATACCGGCTGCACTGTATTCCGTCCTTGTCAAACTCTATCAGCTCATCCCCCAGGATTGGCACCAGCCACCTGACAGGCCTTGCGAATCTGAAGGACTTATTGCCCCATTTCATTGACTTGGGGAAAGATATTGAAGTAAGTATATCGGGGAGTATGGTTTTCAGTACTTCTTTAACAGGCTGTCCCTTTTCCTGCTTCTTGTAGTATACATATTCCACACCGGAAAGCTCCTGTATAAAAATATCATTAAGCTCTGCCTTCTGGCCCTTTAAAAAGCCCAGCAGTGCTTTGCTCGGATTTCCGTTTTCATCGTAGGCTGCCCTCTTGGATGGCCCCTTCACCAGTTCTTCCAGATTCTCCTGCTGTTCCGCAATGCCTTTGACAAGCAGCACTATTCTCCTGGGAGTACCATAGGCCTTTACCTCTTCAAAAGCTATCCTGTAATTCTTAAGCATTGCTTCTGAAATACTCCTGACCTGCTTTAGGGTTGAAGGCATATAATTTGCAGGAATTTCCTCAGTGCCTATTTCATATAACAAATCCTTACTCATTTTCTTCACCTCCGAATACAGCCTTCTTGAGCAGAGGATATCCCAATTCCTCTCTCTGCTTCAGATAACCTTGAGCTACAAGCCTTGCCAGGTTTCTTACCCTTCCTATGAAGCCGGTCCTTTCGGTAACGCTTATAGCCTTTCTTGCATCAAGAATGTTAAAAGTATGTGAACATTTCAGAACGTAGTCGTATGCGGGAAGTATAAGGCTTATATCCAGCAGTCGTTTTGCCTCTGCCTCATATTCGTCAAAAAGTGTAAAAAGCAGCTTGGTATCAGCTTCCTCGAAGCTATACTTTGAATGCTCAAATTCCGCTGTCTTGAACACATCTCCATAGTTTATCCCCGAAACCCATTCAATATCAAATACATTATTTATATTCTGAATATACATCGCTATTCTCTCCAAACCGTAGGTCAGTTCCGCAGACTCCAGCTGACAGTCTATGCTGCCTACTTGCTGGAAGTATGTGTATTGGGTTATCTCCATTCCATCCAGCCAAACCTCCCATCCGAGTCCCCAGGCTCCAAGTGTGGGAGCCTCCCAATTGTCCTCAACAAACCGTATATCATGCTTAACGGGGTCAATTCCCAATGCTTTCAGGCTTCCCAGGTACAAATCCTGCACGTTGTCGGGAGAGGGCTTCAATATTACTTGAAATTGATGATGCTGATACAGTCTGTTGGGGTTCTCTCCATACCTAGCATCCGCAGGCCTCCTTGAAGGCTCTACATAAGCTACTCTCCAAGGCTCCGGCCCCAAAGCCTTAAGGAAGGTATAAGGGCTCATTGTGCCGGCCCCCTTCTCCACATCATAAGGCTGTGCAATAATGCAGTGCTGGTCAGCCCAGTATTTTTGAAGCGCCAGGATTATTTCTTGAAATGTCATTTTTCATCCCTCCATAATCTCCATTATACAATAGAAAACCCTCCGTCCCTTGAAGTAAGGGACGAAAGGTCTACTTCCGCGGTTCCACCCTTTTTGACTTGAAATCAATCAAGCCCTCTTTTTTAAGCTTATGCTCCAAAGCGCCCGTAATCACATGCACTGCCGGCTCACACCATGTGCTTTATTTGATAAAGCACCCCCGGTTCTCTGATAATGCACTTCCTGACTACTCCTCTTCTTCAACACATTACTAGCATTAACACTAATTTAGCAAATCATAAATATTTTGTCAATATTATTGCTTAAATGTATTGTCGGTATTGTCATTGACAGCTCCGAAAGTATCTGCTGCATCTGCCAGCGCAGAATTGTGTCCTGTTGCCGGTGATGTCATATTTCTAAAATCATCTGCGGCATTTTTGATTTTGCCTGCCAAATTATCTGCTGTATTTGTGATTGCTTCCGATACATTAATCGTCTGCTTGTTGGGCCTTTCTACTTCTATTACGCATTTTGAAAGCAACGCAACTGCGGTTCCTATTGCCGTAAGCTGCGGTATCACCACTGCGCTTATTGCTCCCGCAGTTACAGGAATGTCAAGTATTACATAGTCATCTTTCTTTACTCTTATTCTGTTCACATTACCGGATTTGACTATTCCCTTCAGCTTTTCAACAGCCTCACTGCCTTTTACCGAGATAGTCTCCGTCCACCTTTTATCTCCCGCCTCTTCAATATTTATCAAGGCATCCACTACATTGCCGTTTGCTGCTTCCAGGGCTTCCTTGGCTTCCTTATAGGTCACTCCTGTTCTATCTCTGATGATATCAACCTTTTCCAGACTTATATCCATGGAACTTACTCCTTTCAGAACATTAATAAATTTACTTCTGGGCATTCAAATCCTTCATAGAGTCTAAAAAATCAAGGGACTTAAACCTTTTATCCAGGTGACTTTGGATGAAGGATCTTGTTATTTTTTCAATTTCATTAAAAATAGTATTATCAATTTTCTTAGTATTTAGTCTAGAAATTTCAATGTTCAACAAAAAATTAATAGCTTCAGCCGTACCTTGGCTTATCTTGAAAACTTCTCCGACATTTTTTTGATTTTCACCGGTGCTGCAGCTGCTACATATTACTCCGCCCAAATCAACACTGAATCTTGTATAATCCTCACTGCTCTTTCTGCATATGGCACACCTGGCAATATTAGGCCTGTACCCGCTGATATCCATAAGCTTGAGCTGATAGCCGACACTCAGTATCCCTATTGGTATAATTTCGGCGGAAAGATAGTATAGTGTCTTTGCAAGCAGCAGGAACAGTCTTTCACTGGGAATTCCCTCATCGGAAACAGCTTCTGCAAGCTCGGCAAAATATGTGGCATAAGAAAGCCTCAGCAAATCCTTCCTTATGTTATAAAAGGTTTCTCTCGTTACTGCCTGGGAAATGTGATAAAAGCTCGTGCCCTTATACAATACGAATTCACTGAAAACAAAAACCTCAGACGATGAAAGAAGGCTGCTTTTAGGTTTTCTGCAGCCTTTGGCAATTGCTTTAATTTTTCCGTTGTTTCTCGTAAGTATTGTTAGTATCTTATCGGCTTCCCCCAGGTTGGTATACCTCAGGACTATGCCTTCCGTCTTGGATATCGGCATTATATCACTCCCAATTATATCCGAAGTTCTTAAGTGCACTTCTGCTGTCACGCCAATTTCTTCTCACCTTGACCCAAAGCTGAAGATTGATCCTGCAATGCAGCAGGTTTTCTATGTCGATTCTGGACCTGATGCCTATCTCTTTCAGCATCCTGCCTTGCTTTCCAATTATTATTGCCTTGTGTGATTCCTTCTCGCAGTATATTGCAGCCGCAATATCCATGAGATCCTTATTTTCCCTTTCTTTCATGGAGGTGATTTCCACGGCAGTGCCATGAGGCACTTCCTCCGATGTAAGCTCAAGGACCTTCTCTCTTATAATTTCTGATACAATGAATTTCTCAGGCATATCGGTATATATGTCCTCCGGAAAATACTTGGGCCCTTCCGGCAGATGCTTTACTATTTCCTTCAGAAGCTCATCCAGATTCTCCCCGGTGCTTGCCGAAACAGGTATTATGCTGTCAAAATAATCCTCATGCATTATTAGGGAAGCTGCGATCTGTTCCAGCCTGGATTTGGGTATCTTGTCTATTTTGTTCAGCACAAGTATGACCGGGGAGTTGACCTTTTCCGCCACCTCTGCGGCATGCATGTCTCCCGGCCCTATTTCTGTTGAACAGTCAAACATAACTACAACTACATCCACGCCTTTCAAGGACTCGGTTGCCGTTCTCACCATGTACTCCCCCAACATGTGCCTTGGCTTATGTATACCGGGAGTATCGATAAAAACTATCTGGTACTCACTTGTCGTATATATACAGCGGATTGAGTTCCTTGTGGTCTGGGGTTTGCTGGAAATAATGGATACCCGCTCCCCCAGCAGTTTGTTTATAAGGGTTGATTTGCCCACATTCGGCCTTCCAATGATTGTTACAAATCCTGATTTAAATTTGGTATCCATGGCTCTACTCCTTAAAATTCAACAAATGCCTCGGGTAACAACTCCCCGATGGTATGAATCCTTACTTCATCTCCGCTTTTTGTAATAAGCTTTATGTTCAAACCCCATTCGGACATGAACTGCCTGCAAATTCCGCAGGGATATGTGAAGCCCTTCAGGCTGCTGGCAACCGCAATGACTTCAAACTCCCTCTCTCCTTCGGATATTGCCTTTGTAAATGCAACCCTTTCCGCACATATGGTTGCGCCAAAGGATGAGTTTTCTATATTGCAGCCGGTATATACCTTGCCGCTCTTGGTCAGAAGCGCCGCCCCGACCTTGAAATTCGAATATTTCACATAAGCGTTTTCCATGGCTTCCTGTGCCTTTTCAATCAGAATATCGTAATTCATGCTTTTCACTCCCTGATTTCAACCTTCACATAGTCCGGAACCACCTGTACCCATGTAACTCCCTTGTTCATAAGCACTTCATTGCCCTTAAGGTCCTTGTATACCTCCTTCGCGCTCCTGCTGTCCTTGCTCCATTCAATCTCTATCAGCTTTCCTCCGCTAAGGTAGTATCCTCTGCCCTTGCCGATGTTCTTTATTTCCAACCGCCCTACATCGTCAAGGACCTTTCTGGTGGTTTTTTCTACAATTATATTAGCTGCAGCTATTTCCTTTCCTGATTCCTTGTCTTTGAGCCTTGTTCCGTTTATCGTCCTATAATATAATTTGTCCTTTTCACTGTATTCATATCCAACAACATAATTTTTGCTGTAATTGAATATGATTGAGCGGGTATTCTTTCCATCCGGTTCAAGAAATTCTTCGTTGAACTTGAAATACTCGGGTGCCGTTTTGTTATTGAATTTATTTGTCTCCATTACTTCCCTCATAAGCTTGGTGCTTGTATACAGATTATGGGGCATCTTCCTGTCCTTTGACCTCCAGAAGCATGGGGACCCTTTCAAGTCATTCAGGGTATTTACCTTTAGTGTGACCAGGTCCTGAAGGGCCTGGGGGCTCCCGCCGCAATGCACATAGACTGCATTGAATTCCAGAGCTTTATCTATGAAATATGGCCTCGCACTTCTCACCGGACCTACTTTATCCGCATGATTGTGGTGAAAAATTGCCATATATCTTGTGATATTGCCTTCAACAGGGATTTCATACACTATCTCCGCCTCTGAAAGTCCTGACTGGGGTCTTGCGTTGTATTCATTATCAATCATCACAGCTATAGGCCTGAGCTTCAAATCAGCCTCATATGTTACCAGCTCTCCCGTTAAAGGGCAAGGTGACCCCTTGGGAGGTTCGGGAGCCGGTGACGGAGTAGGCTCGACAACCGGTTCAGGTGTGACCTCCGGTTCAGTATTTGATACAGGTTCAGTGTTTTTGCTGCATCCGGAAAATAATACTGCGATAATACATAAAACCATCAGTATAAATCTACATCTGTTATTTTTCATTTGAGACCCTCTTTCATTAAAATAGAATCACAATATTTCTAAGCAAACTTCATATTCTTTAGTATTTCTTCCTGTTTATCGAACATTTCTCCCTCCGAAGCTTCTTCATCATGGTCATAGCCAAGAAGGTGCAGCATCCCATGCACCAGCAGAAAAGCCAGTTCCCGCTTAAAGCTGTGTCCGTACTCCTCTGACTGCTCCACTGCTTTTTCCATTGATATGACTATATCCCCCAATGCAATTTCCTCTTCTATATATTCGGCATCTTCATCCTCTGTATTAAGCTCTTCTTCAATGAACTCCACTAACGGAAAGGATAATACATCCGTTTCCTTGCCAATATTCCTGTATTCTTTGTTCAGGCTCCTCATCTCTTGATTGTTCACGAAAGAGATACTTACCTCGAATTCTTCTTCGCATTGCTCATAGGCAATAACCTCTTCAACTACTTGTACGACAAAAGCTTCCAAAGCCTCATCAACTTTTATTTCCTCCTGCCTGTTGTCTATTAATACTGACATGTGATAACCTCCTATTGTATATCTTTAATAGTTTCCGGATATTCTATTCTATCATGGAATATTCCTGCCAGCACCTTCACGAAAGCCTGCCCTATCATCTCCAGATCCTTTAGTGTAAGGTCACAGTTGTCCAGTTGTGCATCATTGAGCTTATCCTTAATTATTTTTCTCACTCCCTGTTCAACCTGATCCTGGGTAGGCTCTGATAATGACCTGATATAGGCCTCAACCGAATCTGCCAGCATAACTATCGCAGCTTCTTCCGTCTGAGGCTTTCTGAATGGATATCTGAACTTACTCTCATCCACTGCTTCAGCCCCTTCCGCATTTAATGCCTTGTGATAGAAATATGCTACCAACGTATTTCCATGATGCTCCTCAATAATCCGTATTACTGTGGAGGGGAGCTTGTTCTTTCCGGCAATCTCCACTCCATCCTTTACATGGGAAGTAATGACCAGGGCACTTAGGTTGGGGGTAATTTTATCATGGGGGTTATCCCTGGTAATCTGGTTTTCCTTGAAGAAATATGGCCTTTTGAGTTTTCCAATGTCATGATAGTATGCCCCTACTCTGCACAAAAGCGGATTGGCACCTATGTCTTCCGCCGCTGCCTCCGCCAGATTTCCCACCAATATAGAGTGATAGTAGGTACCGGGAGCTTCGATAAGCAGTCTCCTCAGCATCGGTTGATTCGGGTTTGACAATTCCAGAAGCTTTAAAGGGGTGATGATGTCAAATACCGTTTCAAAAAACGGTAGCGTACCAATGGTAAGGACTGCTGAAAGAGTACCTCCTATTACGCCGTATAACCCGTTATTAAGCATCTTGTATATATCCGCCCGGCTCAGAATGCCTTCACTGAATATGACCAGCAGGCTGACCAGGCTTACAGCCAATCCTGCCAGGATAAAGGTACTTCTGTGGTGTGTTCTTGATACCATTCCCGCTCCAAGTATGCCGGTCAGGAGCATCATGACCACTACAGGCAAATCAAAGCCTCCAAGAAAACCTGCAAGTATGGACATCATTATATTTGTCATTATGGCTATTCTTGGGCTTACCAATATTGAAACAAGCATTGCTCCTGCGGGCAATACTATGAGATACTCGGAAATATTTTTGAGCACCATGGTAATAGTCAGTGCTATAATAGCTATCAAGCTGATAAGAAGTAAAGTGGAATTGCTGTCCCAAAGCTTTTTGTCAAGGCTTCGCAGGTACTGTCCCATAATAATAAGGCAGATACTGATTATTATCCCATAGCCTATATAGAATTGAATGTCAAATCTGTCATTATCGCTTTCGGCCAGAAGTCCATAGGCATTCAGCAGCTGAATCTGCTGAGATGATACTTCCTGTCCTTTGCTGACTATCAGAGTGCCCTTGCGAATGACTACATCCTCCACTTTTTCCCGCTCACTCTGTCTTCTTGCCAATGTTGTCTGCTCATCATAGTACATATTTGGTTTCAGAACCATTACGGCAATATCCGCGCCTATTTCATTAAGCTTGCTTTTCTTGGGAAGATTCATAAAGAATTCCCTTATATCACTTCTCTTGTCATTTAGCTGCTGTTCGGTAATCCTCCCGCTAAGCATCTGGTTGTTTATATATTTGATATTGTGTTCCAAAGATGTGAGATCTGTTTCCGAAGCATCAAGAAGCATATTATACAAGCTGTTTCCAAGGCTTATGTTGGAATTTTGCTCAAGAAGGTCAAGCTTCTGCGTCTTATTAAGCTCCGCATTACTCCTGACTGAATCCAGCAGTATAAAAAAGTCGCTTATTTTCTTTTCTATATCGATCTGAACAGTCAAATCCAGGTTATATACCGGTTGGACACTATCCTCCGCTTGTTTTTTCCTCAGCTCGGTGGCGGACTTGTCCACAATATCCGATGGAGCATATATGTCTATGTCGGATATATCACCTACCTGGAGAAGATATTTCTGCGGCGCAGTATTCAGGACGAACAGGAAAAACAGCGCAATAAAAAGGCCTGCAATCAGCAATACTCTGATTGTAGTGCTATTTCTTGCCAGCCTTTTTAAATCCGAAACCGAATACTTTATCATTCGCTCTCTCCTATTTCTTCTTCATGCTTTTCATAGGCTTTTATGATATCCTTTACCAGCTTATGCCTGACAACATCCTTTTCACTAAAGTATACAAATCCTATACCCTTAATACCTTTCAATATCTCCATTACTTGCTTCAGTCCGGAGTATTTCCCTTTGGGCAGGTCAATCTGTGTAATGTCCCCGGTAATAATTGCTTTGGAACCAAAACCCAATCTGGTCAGGAACATTTTCATCTGTTCCGAGGAGGTATTCTGCGCTTCATCCAGTATGATATATGAGTCATCAAGAGTTCGGCCTCTCATATATGCAAGGGGTGCCACTTCTATTACCCCTCTCTCTATATGCTTTTGATAGGTCTCCGCACCCATTATGTCATGCAAAGCATCATATAAAGGCCTTAGATATGGATCTACCTTGTTCTGCAGGTCTCCGGGCAAAAAACCCAGCTTTTCTCCGGCTTCCACTGCAGGCCTTGTAAGGATTATCCTGCTTACCTCATGGCTTTTGAAGGCCTTTACCGCCATAGCCATGGCAAGATAGGTCTTCCCTGTCCCCGCAGGGCCTATTCCGAAAACAACTTCATTGTTGCGTATTGCATCTATATATCTCTTCTGTCCTATTGTCTTGCTCTTTATTGCTTTCCCCCTGGCGTTTGTGATTATAACACTGTCAAGCTCCTCACTCCTGCTTTCCCTGCCCTCTTTTACAAGTTCAATAGTATAGCTTACCGCATGGCTTGTAACAGCTTCACCGTTCTCCTGCATTTTCATAAGAGTATTCAGAGTTCTTTCTGCCATCGCAACGGCGTTTTCTTGTCCCACAATCTTTACTTCGCCCTCTCTGACAATTATGTCAATATTGAACTCATCCTCTATGACTTTAAGATTCTGGTCAAAGTTCCCAAAAAGATTCATTATTCTTTCCATATTATCAATTTGTATACTAGCCTCAGTAAAGTGCTCCTGCAATTGTTCTCCTCCTAAGTATTATTCTACTTTAATTTATTTTTTGTTTCACGCCAATATCCTCAAGTACCTCAACTCTTATCTTTGCTTTAACAGACTTTTTATCTGTGTAATAGTTTATATCCCTTTTCAGAATTACGGCATCTTCCGGTATCCGGAGCTTTATTCTTGCATTTAGCCTTTCTGCACATCTCTCCTTGGCCTCATCAACCATAATTGTCTTTAGTTCGGGTACTAATTCTTCAAATCTGTATTCAATAAGCTTTATTGGAAATACATAATCTCCGAAGCTTATCAAGTGCCTCTCTTCCACATATTCGTTAAAATCCTTGAAGTTCACACTTCTCTTCCTTGAGAATTCTTTGTCCAGCAGCTTCAGTTTATACTGCCGTGAAACCTTTCCGGTCGGCTTGAACTCTATTTGCTGAAGGGGTATTTCCTCTGCGTCCTCATACCATGTCCTTGCACTTACTTGAGCAAGAGAATGTATTTGCCTGGGTTCCAGGTTATCTCTCAATATTGTGCCTGTGACCAGCTTCTGTCCCTTTCTTACAGAATCCCCATCCTTAACCAGGGGATCGCCGGAAAGCACCAACAGCTTTGTTATCACTCCGTCTTTTGCTGCAACAATGTCGCAGGCATCAGTACGGCTGATCAGCGGAGGCCCCTCACTTTTCTCAACAACCTCTACCACTGCCTTGGTACCTTTTATCTGTATCCCGATCCATGAAAGCTCCGGCATTTTTATCAGCACCTGATTCTCAATATGCCTTCTGTCCAGCCTTCCTTTCCAGCTTCCTTCCTTAAGCCCTTCGTTATAAAGGCATCTTAATATGCTCTCATTATCGACATCCTTGGTTCCAACTATTTCAATCATCCAGACAAAGGAGGACATTATGTAAATAAATACAAACAGCAGGAACAGACTGGAATAGAATAGCTTTCTTCTTCTTATATTCCTTAGGATAAAAGGAAAGCCCCTCTTGTTCAATATGCTGACCGAACTGTCCGTTTTTCGTACAATGTCCCTGAGCCTTCCGAAATTCTCCAGTCCTATTTTTGCCTTGACCGTTGTATAGTCAAGCTTCTCGATATCCCATATGTAAATATTATTGACTACTGCAAGATTAATAAACCTTTCAATCTTCAATCCTTTAACAATAATAATAGCATATCCCCTCAAATAATTCCATATTCGTATGATAAACATGTCTCTTATACCCCCAGCGCCTTCAATGATACCTAGAATTCCATATTCGTTATTTCTCCCGTTATCGTAATTTCCTCCTGAAATATTGTCTTTATCGCAAGGTTTTTACCGTGAAGGGCGACTATACCGCTGCCGGTGTTGATTCTTATAAGCTCCTCGCTGTATTCGATTATACCCTTATGGTTTTCCACCGTTATCTGCCCCGTGCCAATGATGATTATTTTGGAAACATCCAGGACAATATCCTTGGGGAGTTCAAAAGCATTGGACAGCTTCTCTCTTAATTTGTAACTCCTTTTACCCATAGCACACACCTCTATATAAATGTATGCTGTGCTGTTTGAAGGAAGAACAAAAGGAGTATCCTGCGATACTCCTTTTTTACGCTTATCTTATTCTTCTTTTCAATGCTCTGGGGGGCCCCAAAATCTCAGCCATGACTACGCTTCTAATAAGATTATCCTCTGTTATTTCAAATATGAAGCCTTCTTCTTCCGTTTCTCTTATCTCAGACTTTAAGGTATCCAACCTGCTGTGTTCAGGATGTTCATCGCAGATACCCTCAAGGCTTTGGTTAATCTCAATATAATCCAAGCTGCCGGTCCTGCTTCTGTCTTCAATCTCAATTCCTTCATTATCCTTAGCAAGCACCGATTCAGGCACATATTCCTCCGGTTCTCCAAACATCTCGTTCCAGCTTTTTCCCAAGTCCGCTAAAGGCCCTTCAGACCACTGGGGGATATGTTTTTGCCTTTGAACCGGCTTCTGCCTGTATCGGCCTTGCTGCCTGTTCATGCCTCTTCTACCCCTGCCCTGGTTCTTCTGCTGCTTTGCAGCAAGGTTAAACAAGGCTATTGCTATAGCTATTACAATATATATTCCTTCCAACTACATCCCTCCTTTGATGGAGATGCTATAGGGGCTATTTCTTCTCCTTTTCAGCGGTGTCACTCTTTCCTGACTTTGATATTGCATCCCTCATCTGAGTATCAGCCTGCACATTCTGCAGTTGGTAGTAATCCATCACACCCATTTTTCCGTTTCTCAGGGCGTCAGCAAGTGCCTTAGGCACCTCAGCCTCTGATTCCACAACCTTAGCCCTCATTTCCTGAACTGCCGCCTTCATCTCCTGCTCTTTGGCAACAGCCATGGCACGTCTTTCCTCTGCCTTTGCCTGAGCTATTCTTTTATCTGCTTCCGCCTGGTCTGTCTGCAACTGGGCGCCGATATTCCTGCCTACATCCACGTCTGCTATATCTATTGAAAGTATCTCAAAGGCTGTACCGGAATCAAGCCCCTTTGCCAGAACTGTCCTTGATATCAGATCCGGGTTTTCCAACACTGATTTGTGGCTCTCTGAGCTTCCGACGGTTGTAACGATACCTTCACCAACCCTGGCAATGATAGTCTCTTCTCCGGCACCTCCGACCAGTCTGTCAATATTGGCTCTCACAGTCACTCTTGCTTTTGCTCTTACTTCTATACCGTCCTTAGCTACTGCTGCTACCACAGGAGTCTCAATTACCTTTGGATTAACACTCATCTGTACTGCCTGCAAAACATCTCTTCCTGCAAGGTCAATTGCTGCAGCTCTCTCAAAGCCCAGTTCTATTTCCGCCCTCTGTGCGGCAATAAGCGCATTGACCACTCTATCTACATTACCGCCGGCAAGATAGTGGGCTTCCAGCTGGTTTACTCCAAGATCAAGGCCAGCCTTCCTTGCTTTTATCAAAGGATTCACAATCCTGCTTGGTATAACTCTTCTGAGCCTCATGCCCACAAGGTTGAATATCCCGATATTTACCCCTGCTGCCAAGGAAGAAATCCACAATCCAAGGGGCACAAAACTCAAAAATATTGTCAAACCAAGTATTATGACAAACAAACCCACTACATAAAATAATATTTCACCCATCTGAATACCTCCAATCCTATAATCATACTCTTCTTACTACTATTCTGCCGCCTTCAATCTTTATAACCTCAACCTCAATACCCTTATCAATATATTCTGCTTCAGATACTGCATCTATCTTGTTTCCATCAATAATTACAGTGCCTGCAGATCTTAACGGAGTGGCGACAGTCCCTCGCATGCCCAGATATTTTTCATAGCCTTTTGTACTTACGTATCCTTCTTCATTTTTCTGCTCCGTATTTAATATCATTGATTTTACGAAGCGTTTACCGTAACCCAGCCTGTATAATGCAACAATCAGAATAATTGCTACTGCTATTGTTCCAACCAGCATGAGCAGGGCTTGGTAAAAACTGGACGTAATCAAAACTATGCTGGCCAGTACAAGTATTACTCCGGTTATTCCGGCAATTCCAAACCCTGGCATAAGTGCCTCAATCATGAGAAGTACAATGCCCATAACATACAGGAATGCCGTAAGCAGATTCCAGTTTCCAAACATCCGTTTCACCCCTGACAATAAAAATTAGAATCTTTAATCAGAATTTCTTGCTTGAATGCGGTATTAGTTTATTTTATGCCAAGTATAGTCTGAGTATAATATAATCATAACAGTTTTATGCAAGGTTAACAACTGGAAATAAGTTAGGCAGGACAAGGGACTGCGGCATAGCTATCAGTTTGCAGTCATACTTCAGATACGTGCATTATTCTTCAAATATAAAAGGGAGTGTCGCTAACTGCTTGTCAAGTAGTTTTGTGACGCTCTCTTTCATGTCCCCATATCTTCACATGTTATTCTTTCACAATCTTTGCCCAGGAATCCTTCAACCCTACTATTCTGTTGAAGACAGGCCTTTCCTCCGTAAAGTCCTTATTATCAGGACAGAAATAACCCATTCTCAGAAACTGATAGCCTTTTCCTATAGAGGCTTCCCTCAATACTGGTTCAACCTTACAGCCGGTCAGCACTTCCAGTGAATTGGGGTT
>JAGOLK010000006.1 GCA_017994115.1 Clostridia bacterium
TAATGGGAAGGTAAGTCAGTTATCTCGGGCATTAAGGGGCTTTAGAAACAGCGGCTATATTATATGAGTTACCTAGACATAAAGGGTGAGTCTGCTTTTTAAAAACCGAGAACAAATTGACACTGCCGAAATATTCAGGTTTTATTGACACAGTATTGTCAGTAGTATAAAATAGTTTTACGAGAAAGATTGGAGTGATTTTTAAATGAGTGATGAAATGGACATAATTCTTCTTTATGATGAAAACGACAATGAGACCGAGTTTGAAGTGGTCGCTACTTTGGAAGTGGATGAAAATGAATACGCTATACTGCTGCCGAGAGACGACACAAGAGACCCCGATGCTGAGGAAGTGGACGAGGCATATGTATTAAGAATAGAACAGGATGAAAATGGAGAAGACATACTCATAGGCATAGATGATGAAGAAGAGCTTAATACTGTAATAGAAGCATATGAGGAACTGGTAAGAGAAGAATCAAATTAATGGAGGCTTGCAGTTCATAGATGCGTTCCGTAGTCTTAGGGATTCGATCCCTAAGGCTTTTTTATTTTTTATTGTATTCAGTCAGTTTGCCAAGTACCTTGTAATTTTACTGTTAAGGAATTATAATGAAAAAAAGGAAAATGTCGAAAAATAATCCTGAGATGCCTGTGAGGTGGTGACGGACATGCGTCCTGAATTGATAGAATTTAATGACGGAATACCGGTCAGGGCGTTTGTTCGCAGCGGTAACCAGTACCCTTACCACTGGCATGACGCATTGGAGATTATTAAGGTTCTCAAAGGCTCGGTCGATATCGGCATGGGTGACGATGACCTGGTGCTGAGGGAAGGCGATATTGCCGTAACGAACATAAATGAGATTCACCGCATGACGGGTGACGGAGAAGATGAAATCCTTTTCCTCCATATCGACAGCGGCTTCTGCCGCAGCGTACTGCCGAACCGCTACATGTTCATCTACTGCTGTTCTCCTTATCACGAGGCCCAGGCACCTGAAAAGTATGGTGTCCTGAAGGAATATATCGCCCGCCTGGTCGGTATGCTTGGTTCAAGTCCGAATCGGATCGGTCAGGAAGCCCTTCGGAAGCTTCTTATGGAAATGCTGAGCTATACTGCATATAGCTTTGATTTCCTGCGTTGGGGCTTTGGTACCGAGCCCTTTGACGAAAAGCGTGTGGCAAGGCTGCGGCAGATAGCGCAGAATGCAACCGGCGACTCGGAGGTGAAAAAGGGCTTGACGGTACTTGCCTCCGAGCTGGGTGTGAGCCTCCAGCATTTGAGCAGCGACATTAAGGAAAAGTTCAGAGTGCCCTTTCAGGAGCTGTTGTGCTACAGCCGGTGCGAGCGCGCGGCAAGGCTGCTGCTAGGAACCGACATGCGCATTTTTGAGATTGCACTGGTATGCGGCTTCTCCGATGTCAAGTACCTCATCAAGTATTTCCGGCGTTTTTTCCACTCCACACCCTCGAGCTTCCGGAAGCTCCACCGGGCGGACAGCGCGGCCCTTGCACTCCAAACCCGGTACCGGGAAATGCCCCTCGGCAATGCAGCCCGACCTCTGCCGGCCGATGCCGGAGATCACATAGAATAGCCAAATGAAAATGTTCCATCGCAAAACCTGCTTAAACGGCGGGTTTGTTTTTTTGACAAAAATCCGGATTTTTTTCTCCCGAGCTTAAAAGTGTCAATGAATTTTTTGTAAAATTGGTATACAATGGAATTTAATATTGGACATTATGACCCTGAAATAAAACCAGGATTGCAAATTTCATAGAATGGAGAATGAGAACAGTGAATAACTTATTAAAGAAAAAAACAACCCTGCTCTTGACGCTCTGCATGATCATCGGCATGACGGGCCTCCCGATAACTGCATACGCGGAAGGGCTTGTCAGCGGCGCGGCTGACAAAGCTGCTCCGGAAATCGGATTTTCGGTGACGGACAGTGTGTACGGCGCAACCGAACTCAAAGAGGAAAAACTGCCTATGCTGTTCAGCCCGATGTCTGCCGTGGAATGGGAGGGCGACGGCGATGCGGACAGCCCTTATCAAGTATCGTCGGCGGAGCATCTTGCGGATATTCCCAATCAGGGATTGGATAAGTATTATATCCAGACGGCGAATATTTATCTGACGGAGGCGGGTTATACCGACTGGACGCCCCTGGGAACTTACGCAGCTCCGTTTACCGCCAAATATGACGGCGACGGGTATGTGATCAGGGGGCTTACCGTGACCGGCAGTAACAACAACGCCAGCCTTTTAGGCTTTGTCAGCGGCGGCGCGGTGATTGAAAACATCCACATCCGGGACGCCAACGTAACGGGTGGTTTGAACGTCGGCATCCTGGTCGGAATTATCTCCGACGGCGGCGGCGCAACCGGCGGTGCAACTATCCGTAACTGTTCCACCGGCGGTATGGTTTCCGGTACTGCCCGGGTAGGGGGAATGATCGGCGCGGTTCAGCACGACGACGCCGTGATCAGGGAAAGCTTTTCCACTGCCGACGTGGCGGCCGATCCGGCCAATTCCAGCCAGCGCGGCGCGGCGGGAGGCTTGGCGGGCTTTGTCCTATCGGGGTTGGTGGAGAATTGCTACGCCTCTGGTCAGGTGACGGCGGGCCGTTATACCGGCGGCTTTGCCGGCGAAATGCAGGGCGGCACGGCAAGATACTGCTATGCCAATGTCCCGGTAGCGGGTACGAATCCCGGAGGATTTTTGGGGTACAAGCAAGGGTCTCCTACAATCACATCCTGCTTTTTTGACAGCGATAGCGCCGGCACGACCAGCTCTGCCGCAGGGACGGTGAAGAGAGCAACAGAAATGAAACAGCAGGGCACCTTTAGTGATTGGGATTTTACCTGCATCTGGAGCATCAGCGAAGACGCCTTTTACCCCGTTCTGCGTTATTATGATAGTAAGTGGACGCCAGACGAACGGATAGCCGGGGATTTAAGCGCCATATCCTGGGGTCTGATCAGGGATGAGAACACCAATCAGACGGCAGTGATCGTTGACTTGAACCTTCCCTTAAGCGGCGGCCTGGGGTCAACCATTGCCTGGAGCGCGGATATCGAAGGGATAATTAATACCGAGACGGGAGCGGTCACCAGACCGGCCGATCACGATCAGATCGTCGTCCTAACTGCCACAGTCAGCTATGCGGGAGGAACGTCCCGAAGCAAGACCTTTACTTTAATTGTAATAAGCGGCGCTTTTGCCTGGGAGGGCAGCGGAAGCGAGGCTGACCCTTATCAGGTATCGTCGGCGGCGCACTTGGATGATCTGCGTAACCTCATGGGCCCTGGCGTGCATTTTATCCAGACAGAGAATATCGACCTGACAGGCATCAACTGGACGCCCATAGGAATAAACACTCCTGATTCCGCCCAATTCACCGGCACCTATGACGGCAACAATAAGACCATATCCAACATGACCATCGACAGCGACGCAATACAATATATAGGCTTATTCGGCTATGTCGGCAGCGGCGGAACGCTGGAAAATATAACGCTTGAGAATATCAGCATCAATTCTTCAAGGAGTAGTGCCCGCGTTGGGGGATTGACCGGCCAAAATCGCGGAGGAACGATTAAGGATAGCTGCGTTTCCGGCAGTATAACGGCTACCGGAGAAAGCGCCCGCACAGGCGGATTGATTGGCGATAGTTATTTAGGTGGAACCATTGAGAATAGCAGAACTTCCTGCACCGTAACCGGCGGCGAGGGTGTCATCAATACTATAGGCGGACTGGTGGGTCGTCAACAGGGAGGGAGTATCAGAAACAGCTATAGTACCGGCAATGCTACAGGAACATATTATGTAGGCGGGCTGGTTGGTTATTTGCTGGGTTCAGGAACCATTGAATACTGTTACAGTACCGGCAATGTGACTGTGACTGGAACGCCATATTCAGGAGATATCGGCGGGTTGGTCGGTTGTGCTAATGATGGAACGATTACTAATTGCTGCAGTACAGGTAATGTGAGCGGAGAACCTGATCTTACAGGATCATATTTTGCAGGCGGGCTGGTTGGCTCTGTTTATGATGTAAACATTACCGACAGCTACAGCACCGGCAGCGTCACATTGTCATGCGGCGACAGTGATACCAATCAGGGAGGCTTTATAGGGTATGTAGGCTCAAGCAGCGTAACTCTTGAAAATTGTTACAGCACCGGTAATGTAACCAACCTCAATCTTTCCGACGGCAGCTTAGGAGGCTTTATCGGAAGTAAGAGCAACTATACACCTACTATTACAAGCTGCTATTACCTTGATACAGCGGCAGGCGCCTCCGCGGGCGGCGAGCCCTTGACCGATGCGGAGCTGAAGCAGTGGGAGAGCTTTGTGGGCTGGGATTTTGGCGGTATTTGGCTGGTCGAGGAAGGGCATGACACACCTGTGCTTTCTTGGCAGGTTGATTTTGCGGGCGGCGATGGCTCAGCAGACGCGCCCTATCAGATTGAAACTGCGCTGCAGCTTAATAAGGTGCGCGGCTATCTCGGCGATTCCAACATACATTTCGAGCAGAAGAATGATATAACCTTGCCCAACGTGGCTGCAGGCGAAAGCAACTGGGCGCCCATCGGGACGGATTTGACCCCATTCACCGGTACTTATGACGGCGGCGGCTACAGCATTTCCAACCTGACCATTAACAATAGCACCATACAATGTGTAGGGCTGTTCGGATCTGTCGGTACGGGAGGAACTCTGGAAAATATCAGGCTCACAGGCGTAAATATCAGTTCAATCACATGGGGAGCCTATGTAGGCGGTGTGACGGGCGTGAATCAGGGAACCGTCATAAACAGCAGCAGCGAGGGCAGTGTCTCCGGAGGCGATAGCGCAAATGTGGGCGGCTTGATTGGCAACGGCGGCGGCGTTATCACATATAACTACAGCGCCGCCAACGTCACCGGCGGCAATAACGCCAATGTCGGCGGACTGCTCGGAAGAAGCTATGTCAGTACCTCCGACAACTATAGCACGGGAACCATCACCGGTGGGGACAATGCAAGAGTTGGCGGCCTGATTGGCGACGTCGACGACGGAACCGTCACCAACAGCTACAGCACCGGCAGTGCATCCGGCGGAACGGGGGCCTCTTCGGGCGGTCTGATCGGCGGCGGCAACGCCACCGTCAACGACAGCTATTACCTCGATACCGCAGGCACCTCTGCAGGCGGCGCGCCCTTGACCGCTGCGCAAATGAAGCAATGGGAGAGCTTCGAGGGCTGGAATTTTGATAGCGTATGGAAAATAGGGCAGAACATATCCTATCCCACTCTGCAATGGCAGACATGGACAGCCGACGAGGAAATCACCGCAGACCTTATCGCCCTTATTTGGGATGATATTAGAGGCATGAACGATTCGGCAAGCGAAGTAACCACAGACCTTGCGCTTCCCGGTACGGGCGCGCGGGGCACAGCCATCGCGTGGAGCGCAGCTCCCACTGGCTATATCAATACAAGCGACGGCACACTAACAAAGCCCTATACCGACGAGGTAATCGTAACCCTTACGGCCAGCGTCAGCAAGTCGGGCGGAACGACGCAGACAAAGTCCTTCAGCCTGACCGTTAAGCCGCTGACGCCGGACGAAGCCATCGCGCTTGATAAGGCTGCCCTGACATGGGATATCATTAAAGGTACGAACATCGCGGAGGATTATGTGACGGCTGATCTTGAACTTCCTGATACCGGAGCCAGCGGCACCACGGCAATCACATGGAGTGCAGCTCCCGAAGGCTACATAGATATTTCTGACGGAAAAGTTACACTGCCCGATGACGGTAACAAGACGGTTACTCTGACGGCTGCCATCACCAGGGACGGCGGCACGGCGCAGACCGTGGATTTCATTCTGACCATCATTGCGCATTATCCTGTGACATTCACTGCAGGCACAGGCGGCAGCATAACCGTCGGCACCAGCGGCAGCTATGAGGCAGGTACGGTTATCGACATATCCGCCGCGCCTGACAGCGGCTATCAGTTTGATAAATGGATTACCGGCAGCGGCGGCAGCTTCGGTAACACCGCTTCCGCCAGCACCACCTTTACGGTACCCGCAAACGCCGTAACCGTTACAGCCACCTTTACACGCAGAGGCAGCGGCGACAGAGACGACAGAGAAGGCAGCGGCAACAGCGGCGGTAAAGACACACCGCCAAAACCGGCGGAACCGGAATACAAGGCGGAGGTAAAGACCGGAGACGGCGAGGAAGAGGTGCTTATTGTCACCGTTGACAAAAACAGCGAAACCGCGTCCGTGGACGCAGACTTACAAAGCTTTGATATAGACGGATCGGTAATCACTATACCCACAGTCCCCGATGTTGACGCTTATTCAGTCAGCATACCGGTGACGAGCCTGTCAACGGCTGATGCACAGGGCACGCTGACCGTCAATACGGATAAGGGCAGCATCACCCTTCCGTCCAATATGTTAACGGGCATACCGGGGATCAGCGGAAGCAAGGCGCAAATCTCCATCGCTCAGGGAGATAAAAATGCCCTGCCCGACGCGGTGAAGGCCGCCGTCGGCGACCGTCCCCTTATCCGGTTAACGGTCTCCATAGACGGAAAGCAGACAGAATGGAGTAACCCAAGCATTCCTGTAACTGTCAGCATCCCCTATACCCCGGCTGAGGCAGAACTCGCTAATCACGAAAGTATTGTCGTATGGTACATCGACGGCAGCGGAAATGCGGTTTCCGTACCTAACGGGCGCTACGACCCGGCTACCGGCACAGTGACCTTTAACACTACGCATTTCAGTCATTATGCGATTGTATATGTACATAAGACCTTCAGTGACCTCGGCAGTGCGGAATGGGCAAGAAAACCCGTTGAGGTCATGGCTTCCAAGGGTATCATCAATGGTACGGGAAAGGATACCTTCTCACCCGCTGCCAGCATCACCAGGGCCGACTATCTGGTACTGCTCGTCAAAACCCTGGAACTTGCAGCAGAATTTGACAGCAATTTTGATGATATAGATAAGAGTACCTACTATTACGATGCCATTGGCATTGCAAAAAGGCTGGGCATTGCCGCCGGCAGCGGAAATAACCGGTTCAATCCGCGGGAAAGCATTTCCCGTCAGGATATGATGGTGATGACAGCCAGAGCACTGGAAAGATTCAAAGGATTGAAGGTTTCGGATAACAACGGTGAGCTGGACAAATTCGCCGACAAGGAAGACATCGCCGAATATGCCGTAAACAGTATGTCTGCTCTTATCACGGAAGGATTGATCGCAGGCACCGGGAATAAGCTGAATCCCTGTGCATATGCCACACGGGCCGAAGCGGCGGTATTCCTATACAATATTTACAGAAAATACCCGTAAGCTCTTTCAAGGTTTGCCCATATTATGCAAAGCAACGAACCCGCAGGATTTTTTCCTGGGGGTTTTGTTTTTTATTTTTATTTTTATTTTCTAAATGATATTGACAATCAATATCAGTGGTGGTATTATTTAATTAATGGAAATGAGAATCAATATCAATTGGAAGGGGATGACGAATATGACACTGGATAAGGTTACGAGAGGAAATAAGGTTAGAATTACTAAGATAAATAATAAGGATATAAAAACTCAGGCAATCAGGATTGGTTTATATGAAGGGGCAGACTTTTTTTGCAGCGAGAGGCTTGCGGGAGGGCCAATAATACTGCAAAACAGGATGCAGGAGGTTGCCATAGGCAAAAGACTGGCAGAGGGCATAGAAGTAGAAAAAATATAAAAGTAAAACACTTGAAGGGATAAGGTAATATGAGCTGCTGTAATAATTGCAATAAAAATTGCATTGAGGATATAAAGGATAAAAAGCTGGTTCTTGCCGGCAATCCGAATTCAGGCAAATCAGTTTTTTTCAATCATTTGACCGGAATATACGTTGATGTTTCAAATTTCCCGGGGACAACCGTAGATATAAGTACTGGGAAATACAAGAACTACACGGTAGTGGACACACCGGGGGTTTATGGAGTTTCTTCTTTTAATGAAGAAGAAACGGTTGCCAGGGATGTAATACTTGAAGCCGATATTATACTGAATGTGGTTGACAGTGTTCATCCGGGCAGGGACTTGTTCCTGACAAAACAGCTGATAGATATGGGCAAACCGGTATTAGTGGCGTTGAATATGATTGACGAATTGCAAAAGAACGGCATGACTATTGATGTAAAGCTGCTGGAAGAACTGCTGGGAGTCCCGGTTATTCCAACTTCTGCGGTTAAAAATATAGGAGTAACGGACGTGTTGATGTCATTGGGACAGGCAAGGCAAGGGAACAGAGATCCCAGGCTTGCAGAAATGATGAAGCAGTTCGGGAATACATGCAGCGAAGCGGAAGCTTTAATGATACTTGAGGATGACGAGGTTGTCGCCGCTAGATTTAGCGTTGAAACCTCAGGCTTGCGTGATGATATTTATATGGAAAGGCGCAGGGCGGTTGAAGATATAGTGAATAAAGTGCTGAAGGAAACGAGTAAGGGAGCTTCCTTCGGAACTCTGCTGGGCAGATGGATGCTGAAGCCTGTTACCGGAATTCCAATGCTTTTACTGACTTTATATGCCATGTATAAAATAATTGGAATTTTTGTAGCGGGCACAGTCGTAGGCTTTACTGAGGAAGTAATCATGGAAGGTATGTACAGGCCCTTTATTATATCAGTATTATCGCCTTTTATCAGTGAGGGCAGCTTTATAGGCAGAGTGCTGATCGGAGAATTCGGAATAATTACAATGGTGCCTGTATATATAATAGGCCTGTTATTGCCCCTTATCATTGGTTTTTATGTCCTAATGGCAGTTCTTGAGGACAGCGGTTACCTGCCGAGAATTGCTGCACTGGTGGACAGGATGCTTATCTCACTTGGACTCAACGGTAAGGCAATTATACCTATTATACTTGGCTTTGGTTGTGTTACAATGGCAACCATGACTACAAGGATATTGGGTACAAAGAGGGAAAAGTTTATTGCTACGGTACTTTTGGGACTTGCGATACCATGCTCCGCACAGCTTGGGGTAATAATGGGGCTGGTTTCAGGATTGGATGTATTCTATATAATCACGTATATCACAGTTATTGCTGCAATATTTGTACTTGCCGGTACGGCGCTGAATAAGCTGATGCCCGGAGAAAGCTCGCATCTTCTTATAGACCTTCCCACAATCAGGATGCCGATGCCCGGAAATGTTGTGAAGAAGACTTTTCAGAAGACGGTGATGTTTCTGAAGGAGGCAGTCCCGCTGTTCATATACGGGGCATTGCTTATCAGTGTTTTGGAGCATACAGGTGCACTGTCATATATACAGCAGTGGATGACACCAATAACGGAAGGCTTGCTTAAGCTTCCGCCTGAAACGGCAACGGCATTTATTATGGGTATTATCAGGAGAGACTTCGGAGCCGCAGGGCTCACTTCAATAGCAATGACACAGGAGCAGCTGCTTGTTTCTCTGATAGTTATGACGCTGTTTGTGCCGTGCATAGCAGCAATAATGGTTATTTTTAAAGAAAGAGGCACAAGGGATGCTCTGGCAATATGGCTGGGAAGCTTTGCAGCAGCATTCATCACGGGAGGGATAGTTGCATGGTTGATATGAAAAATGGTTTAAAATGCAGCAAGTGCGGATATACATTAAAGGAACAGAGTAAATGCCCCAGATGCGGAACTGTTGTGCAGTGCAGCCTGTCATGTTCGGGCAATTGCCTGAAGTGCTTTGCGGAAGCTGCAAAAGCCAATAAACAAAAATTAGTTGACAAAAATGCAGAATAAATAATAATATTAAATGGAAGGAATATAGGGCAAAACACTAATTTATCAAAATATGGGTGTGCAAGATGTGACTTTTTAAACAAAATAAAAAGGAAGTTGAAAACTTTGATACGAGAGCTTGAGTACTTAAGGGAAAAGCTTAAGGAGAAGGGGTTTAAACTGACTCCTCAAAGAAGAGCTATACTTGACATCATATTGGAGACCGAAGGCAAGCACTTAAGTGCGGAAGAAATCTATGACCTTGTAAAGGTAAAGTGCCCCGATATAGGCCTGGCTACAGTGTATAGAACCATGCAGATGTTTGAAGAGGTAGGGCTTGTATATAAACATAATTTTGATGAGGTAAGAAGCAGGTATGAGATTAATCACCACAATGAGTACCACCAGCATCATCATCTCATCTGTGTCGGGTGCAGCAAGGTAATCGAGGTTGAGGAGGATTTGCTGGAACAATTGGAGTCCGATATAGAAAAGAAATATAATTTTGAGATAAGTAATCATAACGTTAAGTTTTTCGGATACTGTGAAAAGTGCAGAAAGTGACTTGCGGTATTGCATAGCATATGCAATACCATTTTAATTGTACAGGAAGCTCCCGCCCGCATATTTTGAAAGTAATAAATGATATTCTATTGACTAATAATAGCTAATAGCCTAAAGTAAAAAGATAATTGTATTATTAATTATATGTATCGTGAAAATATTTGGCACTACATCAATTTAACGTTGCATGTTTAGTGTGAAATATATTTAAGATCGGAAAAAATGAAAGGATTGATACAGAAAGTGGCAAAAAGTAAGGCAAAATTAAAATTGATACCGCTCGGAGGGCTGAATGAGATCGGAAAAAACATGACAGCCGTCGAGTACAAGGAGACCATAGTCATAATCGACTGTGGGCTGATGTTTCCGGATGAGGAGATGCTGGGAATTGATCTCGTAATACCTGATGTAACATATCTGGTGAAAAACAAGGAAAAGGTCAAAGCTATACTGCTTACTCACGGTCATGAGGATCATATAGGTGCTTTGCCCTACGTGCTTCCTCAGATAAATGTTCCCGTATATGGTACAAAGCTGACCCTGGGCCTGGTGGAGAATAAGCTTAAGGAGTTCGGACTTCTTTCATTGGTTGAGATGATAACTGTTAAACCAAAGGACACTGTGAAATTCGGCGAACTGGAGGTAGAGTTCATAAAAACAAGCCATAGCATAGCTGATTCAGTTGCCCTCGCAATTCATACCCCGGTCGGCATTATAGTTCACTCGGGGGATTTCAAAATCGATTATCAGCCGATAGACGGTGAGCTGATTGACTTGCACAGATTTGCGGAACTTGGAAAGCAAGGAGTGCTTGTGCTTATGGCTGACAGCACAAACGTTGAGCGCCCGGGATATACAATGTCTGAAAGCACTGTGGGAGCTACCTTTATAGAGCTTTTTAGAAACGCAGGCGGAAGAGTAATATTGGCTACCTTTGCATCAAACATTCACAGGATACAGCAGGCAATTAATGCGGCTGTAATGTTCAACAGGAAGGTGGCAATTGTCGGCAGAAGCATGGTCAATGTAATAGGAGTAGCTACAGAGTTGGGATATATTAATATCCCCGAAGGAGTTATGATAGAGGTTGACCATATTGACAAGTATCCGAATGACAGAATAATGATACTTACCACAGGGAGCCAGGGAGAGCCTTTGTCGGCCCTGGCAAGGATGTCTACTGCAGAACACCGGAAGGTAACAATAATACCGGGGGACAGGGTTGTTATTTCAGCGACTCCGATACCCGGAAATGAAAAGCTTGTATCAAGGGTTATAAATCAACTCTTTAAGAAGGGTGCAGATGTTATATATGAGTCTCTGGTAGATATTCATGTTTCAGGCCATGCATACCAGGAAGAGCTGAAACTACTTCAAGCCCTGATAAAACCAAAGTATTTCGTCCCGGTGCATGGTGAATACAGGCATCTTACGCAGCATGCCCAATTGGCGGAAAAAATGGGTGTGAACAAGGAGAATATATTTATAGCTGATATCGGAACAGTTTTGGAATTTACAAAAGACAGCGGCAGGACAGCGGGAACCGTTGTTGCCGGGAAGGTACTTGTAGACGGCCTTGGAGTAGGAGATGTAGGAAACATAGTGCTGAGGGACAGAAAGCATCTTTCCCAGGACGGACTGATAGTTGTGGTGGTAACCATAAGCAAAGAGACGGGACAGGTAGTGGCAGGCCCCGATATAATATCAAGAGGCTTTGTATATGTCCGTGAGTCTGAAGACTTAATGGAGGAGGCAAGGGGAGTAATAAAGGATGCACTGGCAAAATGCGAAGAAAAACAGATAACAGAGTGGGGAACCATTAAATCCGAGGTTAGGGAGAGCCTCAGGGAGTTCATATATGAAAGAACCAAGAGAAATCCCATGATTCTTCCAATTATTATGGAGATTTAGACTGTTATGGATAAAATATATATAGTAGTGAATCCTGTTTCGGCAAACAAAACGACAGCCAAGGAATGGCCGGGATATGAAAAGGCACTTTCGGATGCAGGTTTTGAATTTGAAGCTGTACTGACTGAATACCCGGGACATGCTGCCGAGCTTACAAGGAAGGCAATAAAGCTTGGCTTTAAAACAATTATGTCTGTCGGCGGGGATGGTACAATGAATGAAGTGGCCAACGGTTTTTTTGATAATGGCCGGATCATTGATGAGGATTCAAGGCTTGTTGTATTTTCAAGAGGAACAGGCTGTGACTTCGTACGAACCCTTGGAATCAATAAAAATATAGAAGATTTATTGGCTATTCTGGAAAGGAATCGGGAAAAACAAATCGATGTTGGCCGTTTAAGCCTTGCCTGTGCTGAAGGGAATATGCCTGCAAGGTATTTTCTGAATGTCGCGGACATAGGCATAGGCGCTGAAACCGCAAATAGAGTAAATATGAATTCAAAGAGGTTTTCGGGCTTTCTTTCCTTTTTGCTTGGAACATTAAGCACTGTGGTTTTGTACAAGAATAAAAATTTTGAAGTAGTTATAGATGATAATATACATTTGAATGGAATTATGAACAGTGTAATCGTGGCAAACGGGAAATATTTCGGCGGCGGAATGATGGTGGCCCCCGATGCGGTGATGGATGACGGAGTTTTTGACATAATAATTCTGGGAAACTTAAGCAAGCCGGATATTATTAAGAGCTTTCCCCTCATATATAAAGGAAAGCATATGAACCACCCAAAGCTTAAGTATTACAGAGGCAGCAAAGTTAAGGTAACAAGCGGCGGTAAAGGCCTTATTGAAGTGGACGGAGAAATCCCCGGCAGGGCTGACGCTGTTTTTGAGCTAATGCCCAAGGCATTGAAAATTCTTATTTAACCTAATTTATATATTGGAGAAGATGCAATGGAAAAGACGCTAAGAGAAGATGTAAGAAATATAGCAATAATAGCTCATGTGGATCATGGCAAGACTACCTTGGTGGACGGACTTTTAAGACAGAGCGGTACCTTCAGGGCAAATGAAAATGTCATGGAAAGAGTAATGGATTCAAATGATCTGGAAAGAGAGCGGGGCATAACCATACTCGCAAAAAATACTGCAGTAATATATAACGGTATCAAGATAAACATAGTTGATACTCCGGGGCACGCAGATTTCGGCGGAGAGGTGGAACGGGTCCTGAAAATGGTAAACAGCGTGCTGCTTATTGTGGATGCTGCAGAGGGGCCGATGCCGCAGACGCGTTTTGTGCTGAAAAAGGCTTTGGAGCTTCAATTGAAGCCTATTGTTGTAATAAACAAGATAGACAGGCCGGATTCCAGGATTGAAGAAGTGATTGACGAAATTATCGATTTGTTCATTGAACTTGGTGCGGATGATAATCAGCTGGAATTCCCGATTGTATACGTTTCTGCAAAACAGGGAGTGGCAAAGCTGGATATGAAAGTTGAGTCTCAGGATTTGAGGCCTCTATTTGATACAATAATATCCTATGTCGAACCTCCAAAAGGTGATGCGGAAGGCCCTTTTCAGATGCTTGTCACTACTATCGAATATGATGAATATGTCGGTAGGATTGCTATCGGCAGAATCGAAAGAGGCAGGATAACTTCCGGAATGAGCGCTGCTCTTTGCAAAAGTGACGGAGCGCTGCAAAGTGTAAAACTGAGCAGGATATACAGCTTCATGGGGCTCAAGAGGAAGGAAGTTGAAGAGGCATTTCTGGGAGACATAATTGCCGTTTCCGGCATAGACGATATAAATATCGGAGAGACAATATGCGATATTCAGTATCCGGAGGCAATACCCTTTGTCAATATTGATGAACCAACAATCTCTATGACCTTCAGTGTAAATAACAGCCCTTTTGCAGGCCGTGAAGGGGATTATGTCACTTCAAGGCATTTAAGGGCAAGATTGTTTAAGGAATTGGAAACAAATGTGGCAATGAGGCTGACGGAAACAGATTCCCCCGACACTTTCGAGGTGGCGGGAAGAGGCGAACTGCACCTTTCAATACTGATAGAGACAATGAGAAGGCAGGGCTATGAGTTCCAGGTATCAAAGCCGAATGTCATTATGAAGAATATAAACGGTGTTATCTGCGAGCCCATAGAGCATCTTATTATCGAAATACCCGAAGAATTCATGGGAGTCGTGATGGACAGATTAGGCCCCAGGGAGGCTGAGATGATGAATATGGGCAACAGCAGCGATGGTTATCTGCGCCTGGAATTCAAGATACCGGCAAGGGGACTTATCGGCTACAGGTCCCAGTTTATGACCGATACAAAGGGAAATGGAACCATGCACCATGTTTTCCACGGCTACGAGGAATACAAGGGTGAAATTCCCGATAGGCCCAGAGGCTCCCTTGTTGCCTTTGAAAGCGGCGAGACTACGGCTTACGGACTTTATAACGCTCAGGAGAGGGGATATTTGTTCCTTGGGCCGGGAGTGCAGGTATATGAAGGTATGATAGTTGGAGAGAATGCAAAATCCGATGATATAGAGGTAAATGTCTGCAAGAAGAAGCATGTGTCAAATATGAGGGCTTCCGGGTCGGATGAGGCATTGAGGCTGACTCCTTATAAGCAGATGAGTCTTGAGGAATGCCTGGAATTTATTACGGCAGATGAGCTTGTAGAAGTAACTCCTGAGTCAATAAGACTTAGAAAGAAGATATTGGACAGCAGCCTCCGGGCAAAGGCAAGAAATAAATTCTTACAGTAGGCATACCTCGCAACCCCGAAACCCGAAGTAAAAGGATATTGTTAAATACTAGTTTTATGGTATTGCAACATCCTTTTTTTATGCAATTTTTCAAGTAGCATATTTTACTATAAAATGATATTATTAGGGTATCAATATATAAGGAGGTTCTGCAATGAAGAGAGAACAAAGCAGAAGATCTATCGCCTTTGTTCTGTGCTTTATTATGATATTTGCGCAAATACAGCCTATCTACGCAGCTCAGAACCTGCCATTAAAGCCAGGAACAAAATCAGAGGACACAAAGGCGTTAACGCCCAAACAACCGATAAAAGCACCAGCCTCACCGGATAAGCCGGATTCCTCCGAGGACTATACTTCGAAGGAGCCTGTGCCCACCCCAAATATGCTGCCTATTCAGACAGTTCCCGATAGTATGCCGCAGGTACAGACGGCCCCCGGAATCAACTTGCCTCTTGAGGAGATATTCATAAAACCAAAGATTCAGTCTCAGGAGGCTCCGGCTACCTTCAATGTCAACTATAAATTGCAGGATAATGTAGTGCTTGCTGATAACAAGCTTGGGATTGTGCTTGAAAATCTTAAGCTGCCTGAGGAGTTGAGTACAAATACGCAGGTACCGGGTATAAGAAATATAGATAAGCTGGAAAAATCCGCATTAGTTGACAACAGCCTGTTTGCATCCCAAATTCCCGGCTATGAAAAGGATAAGGTATACTTTGACTCTGTAAACGGTGTAGCAATGAAAACCGTAGAAAAAGTAAAGTTAAGGAAACCCGGTGCCGCTTCTGCAAGCAACTTTGTTTCCATCAAGAGGCCCCAGCTTAACGAGGTTTTTAAAGATTTTGAGATCGCGAAACAGTCTATAAAATTGACAAAAGGTAATGTTTCCGGCTATGCCAACGGAGTTGAGGAATGTACCATAAAACGTGAGTTTCATCCAAACCTTGAACTTGAACAGTCAAGGCTGGAACAGCTGAAAAAAAGGAAATATATAGCATACAACGGCAGGATGCTGACAAGTATGTTAAGCGGGGAAAAGGAAAAAGAAGAATATGTGCCCAAACATTTATCTGACCCTCTGGTGGAATTCAGATTTAATGATGTTCCTCTTGCCGCCTATGATGAGGATGGTTTTGATGTTGAAATAACCCTTGACGGATATTTGGGCATAGACAGCATTACTGTTGATGCGGAGTATGAATTCGTAGGAGATTATTATTTTGCCGTAAATACCGGGCAGGAGCTCAATCTGACAGTCAATGCGGAGATAAGGGGGCAGAAGGATCTTATAGTACCAATATTTGGCATTGACCTGGATGCCAAGGTTGCCCGCATTACAGGAGGAATATTCCTGGTAGTGGGGGTTAATGGAGATATTGAGATTGTTACCTCGGTGACACAATGGGCAAAAAACAGGCTGGGGGTCGAAGGCAGTACGGTAGTATATCTCCCAACACCTCCCAAACCGATTTGCGAGTTTTATGACAAAGGCGTGGATGTGGATGTTTCCCTTGCGGGAGAAATAAATATGGATATGAGGGCCGGAGTTATATTAGGTCTTGAGGTGCTTGGATGGGAATGTGTAGGAGCTGCCGCTTTGGCAGGTATTGGTATGAATTGCGTTGCACAGGACCTTATAATTAATATCGATGTCTACTTTATTGTTGATATTTATGCCACCTTGTTTGGTAAACGGATAGACATTTATAACGATATTTGTTATTTATATCAGATGCAGAAGCCCAATACCAAGGGATACAGGATTGTATTCAATGAAGCCTGTGCGTACAGGGACAGCGTATGGGGTCATATAGCAAAATGGACGGGACCAAGTGAATCCGAAGGTGTAAAGGACTTTAAAGGGAATCTGGAGATAACCTTTAGAAGAACGGAAGGAGAAGATGCGGGTTATACGAAGACTTTTCCTGTCAGCAGCGATTCTAAGGGGAACTTTGTGCTTACGAATGTCAAGCAAAAGGGATTTGATATGAGAATGGGCGATATGATATGGGTAAGCAAGGTGAATTTTGAGTCCCTTGGAGAGGCATATGTCACAACCACCTTCCCCTTCAATTTTGTAACTATAGATTATGCCGATTTCTTCAATGATGAGGCCAAGGGCTATGTAAGTCAGGCTAAAGTTAGAAAATGGCCTTCCGATGAATATGAATACATCACTTACAGAGGGAATGTGGAACCGGTGGTTGAGAATACGAATTTCACAAAGCCGCCATTTTATGCCCCCGGAATATGTGACGAAAAAGGAGAATTTACTATATACTATCCCTTCAGACCCGAACATCTGGTGTCCGGAATGATTTCAAGCGACGGGTTCAGCGTAATGTCCTGGAATAAGGTAAAGCCTGACGTGAGCTTTACCGGTAAAAGGATTGTTGAACCCATTGACAGGAAGCAGTATACGGATGAAGACGGCAGGCCTGTTGATCAAAGGAGGGAAATTGAGCACTTTCTTGTAATAAACCAGCGGGGAACAAAGAAGGTTGATACTCAGGGACATTATGATTCTTACTATAGTATATATAGCCCCGGTTCTTACCATTATGATCCCATATCCGGCAGGCCCTGGGTTCCTCCAGTGACAGTAGGGAGCAGAGAATTTAATGAACGTATAGTTCCATTGCCTGACGCCAAGGGAACCTCTGTGCTGTCAAAGAATTATACTACTGAATGGAGCTGGAAGGGTTCCGGCAGCAGCGGTGCAGTTACATTTTCCCCAAAAGGACAGCTTCAAATGGCTGATGATTTGACAGAACAATTGCAGCCTGCGGAGGACTGGACATCGCAGTTACAGCTTGAGGATAGCTGGATATCTCAGGCAGAGCTTATACCGATAAGCTTTACTTATGCCTCAGAGGAGCCGAAACCGGCAGAGGACCATTTTATGGATATTGATAGAATGATAGGGCTTAACTCAATAGTAAGACAAGGCAAAGTAACCTTTTACCATGAGGGTGAGGCAATAGAAGTATACGACCCTGAGGATATCGGGGAACCTGCCAAGGGACGCAAAATGGAACACATCAATAATCCTGTTGCGGAACTTATGATAAACAGGATATGGAGCAGGATCAATATGGCTAAACTTAATACAATGAGACAGTTCTTCCAAAGCCGTCAGTATGATGCTCAGCAGCTGCCGGGTGCAGGTCAGATGAATCCGGGAGACATAATGCAGTAATGATGCTTTCATACCTGCACGTATCCTTGCTTTCCTACGGTGTGCAAAAAGCATATAATAAGGAGGAGAAGAATGAAAAAAAGATTATTGGTATTTGCTCTATGTATGGTATTTATACTGGGGGTTGGAGCAGGTGCAGCGGGAGCTGCCGTAAGAGAAGAGATCACTGCAGCAATTGAATATGAAGTGAAAATAAAGCTGAACGGGAAAGATTTTATTCCAATTAATGTAGACGGCTCCCCTATGTATCCCATAAGCTACAAGGGCAGCAATTATCTTCCGGTAAGGGCATTAGCCAACGCTCTTTCAGTTGCCGTGGATTATGATCCTGTCAACAGAGTAATATACCTTGGAGAAAAAGACAGGATTCCTCTTGAAGGTAAGGACTATGTAAAAAACTATACAAGTCAGTTCAGTACCGACAAAAACCAGCTAAATGTAAATGGAAAGCAATATGACTGGGGTATAGTATACACAGGAACAGAAGGTTATTATGAATTCAGCGGTTTTATATATCCTAACGGCAAATATCAAAAATTCGGCGGGGTGGCCTGCATGAACGATATGGACAACAGTACTGATGAAGTCACAATAAGAATAAGAGAGAAGGACTATGAGGGTAAAGTGCTTAAAGAGCTGGTGGTGCATAAGGGTGAATCCATACCCTTCGAAATTGATATTCCCAACATAAAAACCCTTTATATACAGAATCTGGTCTACGATAGAGTTCCAAAATCCACAAACCCAGATCAAATGCTAATTGCTGAACCTTATTTCAAATAAGCTGCTTTTAATAAAGCCGGACAGTTTATGAAGGAAAACCCTTCAAACTGCCCGGCTTTTTCATGCTATTATTAAACTTGTCAAAATATGTTGAGCATTATATAATTAATTAGATGTTTTACATTAAACATTTTCATTCATATGTCGTGAAATGATAAATCGTTTTTAGTGACATATATATTAAAGAAAGAAGTGCTTGCATATGAGAAAAAAAGCAAGGTTTAGCATTTTAAGGTTTTTGTTGTTCTGCTTACTGATTACCGCAGCTTCTGCCTATATGTATTATAACAACAGAATGGAGGCAGTAGCCGGAGAAGGGTCTGATTTCAAAGAGATTGTCATACCGAAGGGAAGTACGGTCAGGTCAATATCTAAAATACTTAAAGATGAAAATATGATAAAGGACAGCTTTGTTTTTGAGCTGTATTGCAAGGTAAATGAAAAATCAGATAAGATAAAGGCAGGTAAATACCGAATCAGCAATTCAATGGAGGTTCCTGAAATAGTTGAAGTCCTTGTTTCAGGGAAAGCCCTTATTGATACAGTGAGGTTTACAATACCCGAAGGATATAATCTGGCTCAGATAGTTGATAAAATAAACAGTCTTGGGGTTGTAAGCTCCGAGAGTATAAATGAGGCATTAAAAGCCGGCAGATATGAATATGAGTTCATAGAACAAATACCTGACAGGGAAAACAAACTGGAAGGATATTTGTTTCCGGACACATACGAAATATACAGGGATACAACGGCAGAGGCCATTATCAAAAAGCTTCTGGGCCGTTTTGACGATGTATTTACGGAGGAATTCAGAAAAAGAGCGGAAGAACTGAATATGAGCATTGATCAAGTGGTTACCCTGGCATCAATAATAGAAAGAGAAGCAAAGCTGGATTCGGAAAGAAAGCTTATATCAGGAGTATTTCATAACAGGCTAAAAAAGAAAATGCTGCTTCAAAGCTGCGCCACCGTTCAATATTTGCTAAAAGAGCCGAAGGAAGAATTGCTTTATGAAGACTTGGAGATTGATTCGCCATATAACACATATAAATACCCGGGTTTGCCTCCAGGGCCCATCGCATCCCCAGGCCTTGCGGCAATAGAGGCAGCACTGTATCCTGAGAAAACAGACTTTTTATATTTTTTTGCACGGAATGACGGTTCCCATGTTTTTACAAAGACCTTTGATGAGCATATTAATGCCCAGAATAAATATAGAAAGTAATCCAAAAACTACATCAGAAGAATGATGCGGCATAACTATAAGTTTGCAGTCATACTCCCAGAGCAAAAGCCTTGTATACCGACTCGTACGATATTAGCTTTGGACAGAATCAGAGCTTGATACTTGTATAATCCTGACGCACATAAACCCAACCTCCTGTTGGTATGTGCTGGATTTACCTCACGTAAATCCCACGGATTTTACTGCGCATCTTCACTCGATTCTGTTGCCCAAAGCCAATAAGTGCTCGCTGTTATACAAGGCTAGTACTCTGTAGGATGACTGCAAACTTCAGATACAACGTACACGGATTATGATTTTGACAGGGCTACGGATATGCCTTGCTATACTATACAAGCTCTTGCTTGGTTATGCAACCTTTAGAATACTGCCTTATATATAAAGGATATGCAAATACCGACGTGGGGAAGCTATATTCGACGAAACCTTCCACCTGACCTCGGAACGGGAATACCTCCATGCAAAATAACCAGACGGGCCCGCAGAGATGGGACCCCCGCCAGTGATTTTGCTGGCTTTGGAAGGTAAGGAGAACATACTTCCCCTACAGTCGGAGTAATTTACAAACCCTTGATTTTATGTCTCATTCTTCAATTACGAGGTGATACCGTGACAAATATCAGCCATGATTATATCGACAGCTTCCTGCTTGGCATGATACCCGAGCGAAGCGGAATACTAAAGGAAATGGAAGAGTATGCAAGGGAGAACCATGTGCCCATTATTACTCCCGATATTGCTAGCCTGCTGGCAGTGCTTATAAAGACTTCAAAAGTGAAGTCCATACTGGAAATAGGTACGGCTATAGGCTATTCCGCCATACATATGGGGCTGTGTGCCGGTAAAGATTTTTCTATAACTACAATTGAAAGAAATGAAGAATATGCTGCATTGGCAGCAGATTTTATTAGGAAGGCCGGCATGGAAGATAATATAAGGATAATAACCGGAGCTGCGGAAGAAATATTAAAAGATATTCCCGGCAGCTTTGACATGATATTTGTTGATGCGGCAAAAGGGCAGTATATGGATTTTATGAAAAAAAGCATCGGCAAGCTCAGGATTGGCGGCCTGTTTATATGTGACAACGTGCTTTTCAGGGGAATGGTGGCTGAAAGAAGCTTGCTGATAAGAAGGAAAATCACTATTGTAAAAAGGCTCAAGAAGTTTCTGAGCTTTATTACTTCCTGTGAGAGCCTGGAGACTGTTATTATTCCCATGGGTGACGGTATATCCGTATGCTGCAAGCTTAAGGAGGTTGAGTTCATTGAATAAACCGGAAATACTTGCTCCGGCGGGAAACCTGGAAAAATTAAAAATGGCGATTATTTACGGTGCGGATGCGGTTTATATCGGCGGTGAAAAATATGGCCTCAGAGCCGCTGCGGGAAATTTCTCCCTTGATGAAATCAAAGAGGGTGCAAAGTACGCTCATGATAATGGCAAAAAAATATATGTAACCGTAAATATAATACCCCACAATGAAGATTTGGAAGGGTTGGAGGAATATATTACCGGTCTGGGAGATGCGGGAGCCGATGCACTTATCGTATCTGACCCCAGTGTAATAATGACAGCCAGGGAAGTATTGCCTGATATGCAGCTGCATTTAAGCACACAAGCCAGTAATACGAATTATAAAAGCGCAAGGTTCTGGCATAGTCAGGGAATAAAAAGAATCGTTCTGGCAAGGGAATTGAGCTTTGAAGAGATAAGAGAAACCATAGAAAAGTCTCCCAAAAGCCTGGAATATGAAGTATTTGTACATGGAGCAATGTGCATTTCCTACTCGGGAAGGTGTTTGCTCAGCAATTACATGACGGGGAGAGATGCAAACAGGGGCGAATGTGCACAGCCTTGCAGGTACAAGTACTATCTTATGGAAGAGAAACGTCCCGGCCAGTATATGCCGGTTGATGAAGACGAAAGAGGAACTTACATATTCAATTCAAGAGATTTATGCATGATAGAGTACATCCCGGAATTGGTGGAATCAGGAGTAAAGAGCCTGAAAATTGAGGGGCGGATGAAAAGCTCATATTATGTGGCATCTGTAGTAAGAGCGTACAGAATGGCCCTGGACAGCTATTTTTCGGATCCCGGGAACTATGAATTCAGGAAAGAATGGTTGGACGAGTTGTCAAAGGCCAGTCACAGGGAATTCGGTACAGGATTTTTTTTCGGCAAGCCTGATTCACGCGGACAGATTTATGAATCCAGCGCATATGTTAGAGACTATGCTTTTGTAGGTTTGGTATTGGATTATGACAGCAAGACAGGCATCGCAACGGTAGAGCAGAGGAATAAAATGTTCCTGGGAGATGAGATTGAGGTAATAGGGCCCCGAAGAGAGATGTTTACTCAAAAAATTGAGAAGATGTGGAATGATGAGGGAGTTGAAATACCAGACGCTCCGCACCCGCAGCAGATTGTAACCATGAAAATGGCGAAGCCTGTCGAAAGGCATGATATATTGAGAAGGGAGAGGAAAGACGGTGAGTGAGGAAAAGCATAGAAAGCCGCTTGTAATCGGAATAGCAGGGGGAACCGGGTCAGGTAAGAGCACGGTTTCAAAGGCTATTAAAGAAAGCATACCGGGGAAAAAAGTAGTCATTATCGAACAGGATTGCTATTACAAGGACCAAAGCCATCTGCCGGCAGAGGAACGAGTGAAAGTGAACTATGATCATCCCCTTGCCTTTGATAATGAACTGCTGATTGATCATATGTTAAAGCTGATAAGCGGACAAGCTATTGAAAAGCCTCAGTATGATTTTACCGTGCATAACAGGAAAAAGCATACATTGAGAGTTGAGCCCAAAGATGTAATACTTCTGGAAGGCATTCTTATTCTGGATTCTCCAAGACTCAGAGAGTTAATGGATATTAAGATTTTTGTAGATACTGATGCTGATGTCAGGGTTATTAGAAGAATAGTCAGAGATATGAGGGAAAGGGGCAGATCTCTTGAGTCAGTGATTACCCAATACCTGAATGTCGTAAAGCCTGCCCACAATGAGTTCTGTGAGCCTACAAAAAGATACGCAGACATAATTATCCCCGAAGGGGGCTACAATAAGGTGGCAGTTGATATAATGGTTACAAAGATAAAATCGATTATTGACCGGCAGCAGTGATTCAAGCTGAAGTGAATAACCTCCCACAATCTGACAATACTAAGAGTGAGGGAGGTTTTGTTATGACCGGAATTATGAAGTTCTTCAGGAAAAAAGCTGTACCGGACAGCAAGAAGGCAGGGGAAAACAGGAATATGGAGCTTCTTACACTGCCCGGTACAAGGCTTTACAGAAAAAACAACTATATACTTATTCATAAGAAAAGACTTCAGATAATAGGTCTTTTATTTATTGCTGCATATGGGCTTCTCCTGTGCAGGCTTTTCTACATCCAGGTATATATGGGTAAACACTACAGTGAGAGGGTTGTGCGGCAAAGGATGGTTCATATACCCATTTCCTCAAACAGGGGTATAATTTATGACAGGAATATGATACCTATTACTGACAGAGAAGCCAGGAAAGTGGTTATTGCATATCCGGATTACGTATATGATAAGAAAACGGCTATTGAGACCATTTCCAAAGCGTGCGGCATTCAGAGGGAAGACGTTGAAAAAAAGATGGATTCGGCAGATACGGCGGAATTCATATGTGAAACAGAGCAGAATGAGTATTTATCCTTGATTGAAAGCGGCAGGATACGCGGTGTCATTGCCGTGGAAAAAAGACTGAGATACGCTGATGACAATATCGCAAGGCATGTAGTAGGATACATAGGGAAAACGGACAAAACAGGCCAAATGGGTATTGAAAAGAGTATGAACAGTTACCTGGAAAGCAGAGGCAGCGACAGTATCGCAGCTGTAGTAGACAGCGGAAAGAATATCATACGGGGGCTGGGCTTCAGGAAGGTTGAGGCGGCAGGAGACGGTGTAAGCTACAGCTTGAAGCTTACCCTTGACTATCATATTCAGAACATAATAGAAACCGCAATGGAAAAAAACGGCGTTGAAGGCTCAATAGTGGTAATGGACGTAAAAAGTGGCGATATACTGGGCATGGCAAGCAAACCTGATTTTGATCAGGGCAACGTGGACAAATACTTGAAAAGCAGCGGAAACGAACTGATAAATAAATCGATTTGGCAATTTGACCTTGGTTCAATATTTAAGACCGTGGTGGCTGCAGCTGCCATTGAAGGAGGATATGTGAACCCGGAAAACAGGTACAAATGCCAGGGCTATGCAGATGTGGGCAGCAGCAGGATAAAATGCTCCACCTACAAAACCCATGAAGACAGAGAGATTAACATGAAGGAAGCTTTTGCCCTGTCCTGCAACAGCACTTTTATACAGATAGGTACAGCCACAGGGGCTGAAAATATACTGGAAATGGCCGGAAGGCTGGGCCTTGGGCAAAAACTATGCTTTACCATTCCGGAAGAAAAGGCAGGTTACATACCATCTGCCCAAGAGGACGGCATAGGGAATATATCCATAGGACAAGGGAAGATACAGGTTACGCCCCTGCAGGTAACATGTATGATGGCTGCCATAGCAAATAACGGCATCAGGAACGATCCTCAGATGGTAGACTCACTTATTACGGAAAAGGGCTTGACAGTCAAAAAGCTTGAAAGGTCAAGGCCCCAGATTGTGCTTAATCCCATAACCTCAAAGCTGTTGAAGGATATGCTCCATGAAGTCACAGTCACAGGCACGGGAAAGCAGGCAAATATGGATGAATACGGAGGCTGCTGCGGCAAGACCAGCTCAGCCCAGACGGGGATAAATGAAGGAGAGGTTGTTCACGGCTGGTTTGCAGGCTTTGTTCCCTATGAAAAGCCAAAGTATGCCATAACGGTATTCATATATAACGGGCAGTCGGGGGGCGGTGCGGCAGCTCCGTTATTTAAGGAGGTAGCTTCCCAAATATTGACAACAGTTAAAAGATAGATTCACATAAAATTTTTTATGTTATGTATATATACAGGCACACATTCGGAATGTAAATCATATAATTTCAATAGGCGAAGTTTTCCATTGTATAAACCTTGTACGTGGCAGACTTCTTTAAAATTCGGAGGTGTGCTTCTTTGCTGCTCTTTTTAGCCTCTCTAATTGTTTTCACAATTAAGGACCTATGCCTGTTATTCGGTTACATTCAGAACGTGAACTCATTTCCGCAGCCCCTTACAACTGAAGAGGAGCAGTATTATCTTGAAGAGTACAAAAGAGGCAATGAAGATGCAAAAAACATACTGGTAGAGAGGAACCTCAGGCTTGTGGCGCACATAGTGAAAAAGTATGTAAATACGGGAAGAGAAATTGATGATTTGATATCCATAGGAACCATAGGCCTCATTAAGGCAATAATAACCTTTGATGAGAGCAAGGGGACAAGGCTTGCAACCTACGCTGCAAGATGTATTGAAAATGAGATCCTGATGACTATAAGAGCCTCAAAAAAAACAAAAACTGAAGTGTCTCTTCATGATCCGATAGGGATTGATAAAGAAGGCAATGAGATAAGTTTAATAGATATATTGGGAAGTGATTCCGATATAATACTGGATGAGGTGGAGCTCAAGATTCAGATTAAGAAACTGTATCAAAGAATGGATACGGCATTGAAAAAAAGAGAAAGGCTGGTCATTGAACTGAGATATGGGCTGCTTAACGGAATCAGCAAGACTCAGAGGGAAATAGCAGATATGCTGGGAATTTCAAGGTCATATGTATCAAGAATCGAAAATAGGGCTATCAAAAAGCTGCATAAAGAGCTTTACAATGAAAACGGGTAAGAATAGAATAGAGTTACGGGGTTTCGAGGTTGCGGGATACATGCGGCATACATCAAAAATGTACAATTGAGGGAAGATATGAAAAGCAGACTTAAACCGGATATTTTTTTGAATTCGGTATACGAATTGGATATAGCTTCATTGAAGGAGCATGGAATAAATGCAATTATAGTGGATATTGACAATACTTTGGTTTCATGGAATGCAAGAGAGCCTGACGAGAAGGCAAATGAATTTATGTGCAGGTTGGGATCGGAAGGCTTTAAAATCTGTATATTATCAAATAATTCAAGAAAAAGAGTGGAAGAATTCAATAAATGCTTGAACCTTCCTGCAATTCACAAGGCAATCAAGCCAAGCAAGATTGCCTTTAGAAGAGCTATGAAGCTTATGAAATCTACACCCGCTGATACTGCAGTAATAGGGGACCAGCTTTTTACAGACGTACTGGGGGGGAACCGCATGGGGTTGTTCACCATACTTGTGTCACCAATAAGTGATAAGGAATTTATATGGACAAGAATTGTCCGGAAGCTGGAAAAGCGTATTCTGAGGAAATATCATCAAGCAAATAATAAGCATTGATAAATGGAATAAAATCCTGTGAGTATTTGCAGGATTTTTATTGTTATTTGTAGAATGATATAACATTGAAATAATATGGTAAAGGCTTCATTATTGGTGAAGCCTTTTTTTGGGATTAAAGGTTTGCCAGGCGGATGGAAAGCTAGAGAGGGTTATTGATTATGCACGGTTTGACTGTAATATCATGTATCGCTTTTACAGCTGTTTCTGTTTTGCTCGTAAAGATTTTGGAGAAGAAGGTCGGTACGGGTACAGGTGACAAAATAGGCTTAAGCTTTGCGGCACCTGTATTTATGCTGTTTTTAGCTGCAAATTTGTATATGATAAATAAGAATGCCGAAGGAAGTTATTTGATACTGAATGTTCTGCTTCTGACAGCTGTGGTTTCTTCTTATCAGGACATGAAATACAGGGAGATAGAGGATGAAATACATATTGCGGCTTTGGGAGCGGGACTAGTGGGCCTTGTGATTAAGGGCTTTCAGCCCGTGGATGCATTTTTGGGGCTGATGGCAGGGGGAGGAACACTCTTATTGATAGCCATATTGACAAGAGGCGGAATGGGAGGAGCTGACATAAAGCTTAATGCTGTTTACGGTGCAATACTGGGATTGAAGCTTTCGGTGCTTTCACTTGTAATTGCATTTGCAGCGGGGGCATTGGCAAGTCTGCTGCTGATATTGTTAAGGATAAAGAACAGAAAGGATGTAATACCTTTTTCCCCATTCCTGTCAATTGGCGCTCTGACCGCATTTGTTTTTGGGAAAAGCATAGTACGCATATATCTTGGATTCTTTTAGATATAATTAATAAGGAGGACTGGGTATGTATAAATTAAAAAACTATATGGAGGACTTGGTATCCAAGCGCACGGATGGAATTTTAAAGTCTATGGACGTGTGCAAGTGTGATAAATGCAGGCTGGATATAATAGCACTTGCTTTGAACAGCCTTCCGTCAAAGTACGTTGTATCTGCAAAAGGGGAGCTGTATGCAAAGGTCAGCGAATTGGAACAGCAGTTTGATATAGATGTTGAGACTGCAATAATAAAAGCTGCATTTTTTGTCAATGAGAACCCCAGGCACAATAATGAGGAATAAGTGCAGGTACTGTTTTGAAGCAGTGTGAATGTATGAGAAAATTGGATATACTATTATATATGGGAAATATGATAATTAAACTTTGGATAATCAGCAGAAAGGGCATTTAAATAAATTGCTTAAGGAGCGCAAAATGATACATTTCGGACCATCGGGTAATTCAGATTCTTTTTATGAGCAAGGCTATAAAAGCTCCCTTGACATGCCTGCCTGGCTTAGGGATATGGGATTGGACGCTTATGAGTACTCCTGCGCAAGAGGTGTGAGAATAAAGCCTGATATGGCGGAACAGCTGGGAGCTGCAGCAAGAGAAAACGGAATAACTTTGAGCGTACATGCTCCGTACTATATAAATCTTGCATCAGAGGAGCCCGAAGCTGTTAAGAACTCCATCAATTATATTATTGATACCTCGGTCACAGCAGAGTTTATGGGAGCTATGCGTGTTGTTCTCCATCCCGGCTCTTTGGGTAAGCTGACAAGGGATAAAGCCTTTGAAAACATCCGGAGTAATTTATTCAGAGTATTGGAAATAATAAATAAGAAGGGAATCAAGGTTTCCCTTTGTCCCGAGACCCTGGGGAAGAAGAATCAAATGGGGACATTGGATGAGATACTGGAGCTTTGCCTGCTGGATGAATTACTGATACCGACCGTTGATTTTGCACATCTGCATGCGCTTGGTTCAGGCGCACTCAGGAAAAAGGAGGATTATGAAAAGGTATTTGACAGGATTTTCACTGTTCTTGGGGAAAAGAGAGGCAGATTGATGCACATGCATTACAGCAGGGTAGAGTATACGGAAAAGGGCGGAGAAAAAAAGCACTGGTCCTATGACGATCATGAGTATGGCCCTGAATTCGAGCCCCTTGCAGAGTGCCTTATAAAATTTGGGATTTCGGGGACAATTATCAGCGAGTCAAGGGGTACTATGGCAGAGGATGCTTTGAAAATAAAAAAAATTTACGGCAGATTGGCAAAGGAAAACCTGTACGCTTTGGAAAAATTATGTTAATATTATATTATTCGCAGCAGTATGAATCTTCAGTTTAAAGTTTTGTAAGAGTTAAATACTGGGGCATTATAGGTCAAAATATTAACAAATAAATACATGCACGGAGGGATATGATCAATGATTTCAGCAGGTGAATTTAGAAAAGGTATTACTTTTGAAATGGATGGACAAATATATACAATTGTAGACTTTCAACATGTTAAGCCTGGAAAGGGTGCTGCTTTTGTAAGAACAAAGATAAAAAACATCATAACCGGAGGAGTGACAGAAAGGACATTTAATCCTACGGATAAGTATCCAAAGGCGCATATTGAAAGAAAAAGCATGCAGTATTTGTATGAAGACGGCGGTCTGTATTATTTTATGGATAATGAAACCTATGAGCAGATACCTCTTAACCATGAACAGGTAGAAGATGCAATTATGTATCTGAAGCCTAATGATACAGCCAATATAAAATTCTATAAAGGGGAGGCTTTTTCAGTAGAGCCGGAGAACTTTGTAGAAATGGAAGTAACTCAAACTGAGCCGGGTTTCAAGGGGGATACCGCTACCGGAGCAACAAAGCCGGCTACCATAGAAACGGGTGCAACTGTCTATGTTCCCTTGTTTATCAATATTGGTGACAGAATCAGAATTGATACAAGAACAGGGGAATACATGGAAAGAGTTTAACCCTGCATATAGTTGCCGATACTGGAAAGAATACTGAGAGCATATAAAAATTAAGGAGGAGTACATATGGAATACCTATACGAAAGAGTAGCCTATCTTAAAGGCCTGGCAGAAGGGATGAAGGTAGATGAGTCAACAGATCAGGGCAAGTTAATCACTAAAATTATAGATGTATTAAGTGATTTTGCAGATGCAGTAAATGAACTGAATGAATCACAAAATGAGCTGGATGAATATGTTGAAGCAATAGATGAAGACCTTTCAGCATTAGAGGATGACTTGTGCTATGACGAGGATGACGAAGAAGAGTTTGATGATGAGGAGGACTATGACTACGTTGAGGTTGAGTGTCCTCATTGCAAGGAATTTGTCTATCTTGACGAAGACCTTGTAGAAAGCGGTGAGCAGGTCATATGCCCTAACTGTCATGAGCCAATCGAATTTGAATGCGAGTGCGGCTGCGGCTGCGACCATGACCAGGAATAGCCGGCAAAAGAAACTGAATTATTACCCGATTGAATCCAAGTATTCAATCGGGTTATTTTTTTTCCTGCAGTAATTATTTCAAATCAGTTGTCATATCTATAGTACAAATTAAGATTTGTACAAAGGAAAGATGCTTTATGAAGGATGATATTAAAATACTTGAGGTACTGGAATACTTGCCGAAGCATATAGGGGCGATGATAGCGAAGCTCCCGGGAAAAATACTTATGGATGCGGAAGAAATAAGATTGAGGTTGGCAAAGCCCTTATGCGTGGCAGGGAGCAATGGGGAGCTTTTTATTGCTGCGGACGGATATGCCGTATCTGAGGCAGAAGAGGCATATTTTGTAAGCGAAGATGACTTGAAGCGTGCGCTTCAGTTGACATGCAATTTTTCATTGTACTCGGTGGAGGAAGAATTGAGGAATGGATTTATAACGGTAAGCGGCGGCCACAGGGTGGGGGTATGCGGCCGGACAGTAGTTGACAGCGGCAAGGTAAAGACCCTGAAGGACATAAGCTATATGAATTTCAGAGTAGCAAAACAGGTATTAGGCGCTTCAGACAAAGTATCAGGCTATTTGGTACAGCCTCCCGACAGAATATACAACACTCTTATTATATCGCCGCCTCAATGCGGCAAGACCACTTTGCTGAGAGACTTGGTCAGAAGGCTCAGCAGCGGAAGCAAAGACATACCCTTTAAGGGCATGAAGATTTCTTTGGTGGATGAACGCTCTGAAATAGCCGCATGCAGCATGGGTATACCCAGAAATGACGTAGGGATAAGAACAGATGTACTGGATGGGTGTCCAAAGGCGGAAGGAATCATTATGGTCATAAGATCAATGTCTCCTGAGATAGTGGCTGCCGATGAAATAGGAAGGGCGGAGGATGCAGATGCCATAATCGCTGCAGTCAATGCGGGAGTGAAAGTCATAACTACAATACATGGCAGTAACATAACCGATTTTCTGAATAAGCAGGATCTTAAACGTATTCAAAAGGGAGTTTTTGAAAGGTATGTTGTCTTGAGCAGGAAGAAGGGTGTCGGCACTCTTGAAACTGTCTTGGACGGGGAATTCAATGTACTGTATGAAAGAAGCAAAAGCATTTGTAAATGAGGGGATAGAGTTGATGCTTAAGATTATCGGAGGCTTGCTGGTGATTTCTGCAAGCGGATTATTAGGGATGGTTTATTCATATAAATTGTCATTGCGATACAGAGAGCTTGCAAATCTCAGGAGATTAATGCAGATGCTGGAAACAGAAGTGACATACGGAGCTACACCCTTGCCCGCCGCACTTTTCAGCGTATCAAAAAAGGCGGAGGGCCCAATTGGCAGCTTTTTTAATTGTATCTCCCGATGCCTTTCGGACAGAAGCTTTTACACTGTAAGAGAAGCATGGAATGATTCGGCTGAATCGATTCTTACACAGTCTTCATTGAAAAGGGCGGACATAGACCTCATAAAGAGCTTTGGAAGCATATTGGGATGCTCCGACAGGGAAGACCAGAAAAAACATTTCCAGCTTTTTTATCTTCAGCTCAGTCATCAAGAGGATGCGGCAATGGAGGAAATAAAGAGAAGTGCAAAAATGTACAGAAGCCTGGGTTTTTTATTGGGAATTGCAGTATTTGTAGTATTGGCATAAATACCGACGAAAGGGGCGATAAAATGGATGTTGATTTGATATTCAAAATAGCTGCTATTGGTATAGTTACAGCGGTTCTGAACAGGGTTCTAAACCAGTCAGGAAGGGAAGAAATGGCTATGATGACTACATTAGCGGGAGTTGTAGTAGTGCTTATGATGGTAATAAGCCTTATAAGCAATCTTTTTAACAGTGTAAGAACAATGTTCCATTTGTAGGGTGATTTTATGGATATCATGAAAATCGTTATGGTAGGTATAATAGCGGCATTGCTTGCAGTAGTCCTGAAGGAAGAAAAGCCTGAAATGGCAGTTGCAATAAGCATTGTTACCGGACTTGTGATATTTGTATTTGTAATAACCAAGCTTAACTCCGTCATGACGGTACTGAAGCATTTTGCAGCTAAAGCCAATATTGATGTATTATACTTCTCTACAATACTTAAGGTTATTGCCATCGCATATATAACGGAATTCGGCGCCCAGATATGCAGGGATGCCGGAGAAGGTGCCATTGCCGCAAAGGTTGAGTTTGCGGGGAAAGTGCTTATTATGGTTATTGCGATACCCATACTTGCTGCACTGATGGATATAATGATAAAAATCATACCTTAAGGGGGATATACATGGGAAAAGGCATAGTATTTATTATGATAATCATTCTGCTCTCCTTATGTGCCGTTAATTGCGATGATACACAGGATATACTGCAAAGCCAGCTGGATAATCTGGATATAAGAGATATAGAAAAGTTTGTTGATGATATCAACAGGGAATCTGAAGGCATGCTGCCCGAGTTCGATGTAAGGGAGATGGTATTGGGCCTTTTTAAGGGCAATACTCTTAACAGCATAAGAGATATGGGAAAAGGTATTGCAAGCTTGTTTTTCAAAGAAGTAATCAGCAATTTCAGCCTTATGGGCAAGCTTCTGATACTGGCTATTTTTTGTGCAATACTTCAAAACCTTCATAATGCTTTTGAGGAGGATTCCATCGGCCGGCTGGCATATGGGATATGTTACATACTGATAATTATTCTGGCTGTAAAGAGCTTTAATGATGCAATGCTTATTGGAGTTGATACCATCGATAAAATGACAGGCTTCATGCAGGCTCTGCTGCCGACATTGCTTGCATTATTGGCTTCTGTCGGCGGGATTTCTTCTTCGGCTGTGTTCCAGCCTTTGATGTTTACGTGCATCGCAATTATAACAACATTTATAAAAGTATTTGTCATGCCGGTAATACTTTTTTCGGCAATAATAAGCATATTGAACAATCTGTCTGACTCCGTCAATATTTCCAAGCTTGCTTCGCTGCTGAAACAAATTGCGGTAGGAGCTTTGGGTTTGGTGCTCACCGCTTTCACAGGAGTATTGACGGTACAGGGCATTGCATCAGCGTCAATAGACGGTGCGACCATAAGGACTGCAAAGTTTGCAGTGGACAACTTTATTCCCATAGTTGGGAATTTCCTCTCCGAAGCTTTTGATGCGGTTGTCAGCTGCTCACTGATACTTAAGAACGGAATAGGGATTGCTGGGTTCATTATCCTGCTTCTTATATGCAGTTTTCCCCTTATAAAGATGTTGTCCGTTGTATTGATATATAAGGTAACAAGTGCGCTTATCCAGCCGATTCTTGATAATCAGATAGTACAATGCCTGAATGATATGGGCAATGCAATGCTGGTTCTTCTGACATGTGTTTTAGCAGTAGCTGTCATGTTCTTCATGGCACTTACGGTTATCATGGGAGTCGGGAATATGGCGGTAATGGTCAGGTAGTATAGGTAGGTGGTTTTATGGCTGATTTTTTAAGGGAATGGATCATAAACATAACGGTGATAATCATTTTTATAATGTTTCTGGATACCATAATCCCGAATAATTCCATGAAACGTTATATAAACGTGATTGTGGGGCTTATGATCATAGTAGTTGTAATAAAGCCTTTTGTGCTGATAAAGGATTATGCAGACAGCTTTAATATGAAATTTCTTGAAACTTCAAGCTATATAGAACAAGGCGGTTTAGCGTCAGACAATACAGAAATAAGCAATTTCCAGCAGCAGATGGCAGTAGAAATCTTTGAAAACAACCTGAAAAAGCAGGTTGAAAGGATTGTTGACAACAGTACGGATTCAGATTACGAGGAATTATCGATAGATCTTCGGCTGGAGAAGGATTTTGAAAGCAAAGACTTCGGTGAAATAAAATCGATAGAGGTTAGCATAAGCAAGAGGCCAAAAGAGGTAATAGAAGTTGACAGGATAAGAATTGCGGCTGACGAAAATACGGAAGTTAATAAAAATGTAATTAATAAAGACAAAGTTGAATATAATTTGAATAATAGCAGAATAAGAAGTGAGATTAGGGATGGGATAAGCAAAGCTTTGGGAATCAGTGAATCGATTATAAGGGTTGAGGTAAGACAGTAATAATGCAAGGGAGGAAGTACTATGAAATTACTTGAGTGGTTGATGGATAAATTAAGAAAAGTGAATTTTCAAAAGCTGAACTTTTCAAAAAAGACCACTGCAAATCTGATTATCGTATTCTGCTTGGGGCTGGCTCTGATTTTAATTGCTGATTTTTACAGGGATGTCCGGAGGGACAGGGCATCAGATGAAGGTATTTTTAGTGAAATTACGCAGGCAGATACAGGAACTTCAGACAACAACGCTTCTGACTATGCCAGAAAACTGGAGGCGGATTTGTCTTCAATACTCAGCAAGATTCAGGATGCGGGCAAGGTTTCGGTAATGATTACTCTGGAGAGCGGAGCAGAAATAATTCCTGCAAAGGATGAATCAACCTCCGACAAAGTGACCAATGAAAAGGATACAAGCGGCGGAACACGGATAATAAACGAGAAAACAACGGATGACAAAGTCGTATTTACTGCCGCTCAGGGAGGTAATTCAAAGCCTTTGATAATAAAGGAGATAAACCCGGAAGTAAAAGGTGTAATTGTAGTAGCCGAAGGCGCCAAAGATTCAAAGGTTAAGCTGAAAATTTCCCAGGCGGTGCAAACGGTATTGGATATTCCCGCCTATAGAGTAACGGTATATGAAAGGAATTAGTATTAAATATAAATTCAGGGAGGTATAATCATGCAAGTGAAGAAAAAAAATTTAATAATATGTTCAATGATAATACTGCTTTTTGTTGTCGGGTATGCTTACAACAGTTTTACTTCCGAAAGGCTGACTGATGCAAATCTTGATCTGGACGCGCAAGTAGTCGGAACAGATGAAATGCAAAGCGGCAGGATGCCTGCCGAAACGGCGGGAACAGAAGAGGCAGCGGGGCCAATAGTCATAGAGGATAGCGGCGGTGAGGCATTAGAAACAACAGCAGCTTCCTTTTTCTCGGAATACAGGATTGAAAGGGATAAGAACAGAAGCAAGGAAGTAGAAATGTGGCAGGATATAATAAACAGTGACAAGGCGGAAGAGAATTTCAAGAATATGGCGCAGCAGGAGATTGTGAAAATCGTATCCCTTACCGATAAAGAAATGATAATTGAGAATCTCATAATTTCCAGAGGTTTTAACGATGCATTGGTATTTCTTACCGATGACTCTGCAACAGTCATAGTTGAAGCCAAGGAGCTTACTTCCTCAAATATTGCACAGATACAGGACATTGTAGTAAGAAAAACAAAGCTGGACCCCAAAAACATAAAAATAATGAAGAAAAACTAAAGCGTATTCTATGAATCCTAGGTTATGCCTATCCTAAAGCCCATGGAATAAATACTATAATAATGTATAATATAATATTGGCAGATACATATATTTGTAAATGGATTCGGATTTTGATATAATTGTTCATAGAATCTACAAGGGGGTGCAATATTTGGAAAAGGAGATAAAATTGGATAAGTACGGTAATGTTAAGATTGCGGACGATGTAGTTGCAATAATTGCTGAAATAGCTGCCAGAGAAGTACAGGGTGTTTATTCCATGAGCGGCGGGATAGCTGACAGCATAACAGAGATACTTGGCAAGAAAAACCCTTCAAAAGGGGTTAAGGTTGAAGTAGGCGAAAAAGAAGCTGCCATTGACCTATACATAATAGTTGATTATGGTGTGAGAATACCTGATGTTTCCTGGCAAATACAGGAGAACGTCAAGAAGGCTGTTGAGACAATGACCGGCCTGACTGTGGTGGAAGTAAACATTCATATACAAGGAATAAATCTGGATAAGGAAAACAAAGAAGAAGAGAATCCTGAAGGAAAATCCAAATAGACTTTTATAAACTAACCCTCTTATGATTCTATTATACAGTAAAGAGGGTTAGTTTAAATATATGCAGGTTGTAAAACACATAGGAGGATTTATGAGCAGAAGGCTTGCCAGAGAATTTGCAATTCAATTCCTATATAGTAAGGATTTCAATAAGAACGAAAATACTGATGAAATGCTTGAGGATTTTTTTGAGATTAAAGAGGAAAAAGGGCATGACGGGCTGCAGGATTCCATGAAGAAAGCAGATATGAAATTTGCCGAAGAAATAATCAAAGGTACTATTGGGAAGCTCCAGGAAATAGATCAATTCATACAAAACAATACAACCGGCTGGACAAAAGAGAGGATTGCCAAGGTTGACCTGGCAATTTTAAGGCTTGCTTTGTATGAAATTCTTTTTCGCGATGACATTCCTGACAGTGTATCAATCAATGAAGCAATTGAGCTTGCCAAGAAATACAGCACTGATGAATCCGGAAGCTTTGTCAACGGTGTGCTTGGTAAAATCAAAAGAGAAGCGGATATAAAGGTGTATGGAACAAATGAGCAATGAAAGAATATTTACGGTTACCGAAGTCAATAATTATATAAAGTATCTGATACAGAATGATGTGCTCCTTTCACATATTCATGTGAAAGGAGAGATATCCAATTTCAAGCATCACTCGTCAGGGCACATATACTTCACATTAAAGGACGCAGACTCAAGAATAAGATGTGTCATGTTCAAGGGCAATGCCTCAAAGCTCAGGTTCATGCCCGAGGATGGCTGTGCCGTTATACTGAGGGGTTATTTTTCAATATATGAAAGAGACGGGCAGTACCAATTTTATACTGAGGACATGATTCCCGAAGGGACAGGCTCTCTATATAAGGCCTACGAACAGCTTAAGAAAAAGCTTGCTGCCATGGGCTATTTTGATGAGGCAAGGAAGAAGAAAATACCCTTTATGCCCCGGGCTGTCGGTGTGGTTACATCACCTACGGGAGCCGCTGTAAGGGATATAATATCGATAATAAGAAGAAGATGCCCCTGCATAGATGTATACTTATACCCTGTGCAAGTGCAGGGGGCAGGGGCGGAAAATGAAATTGCGGAAGGGATCAGGTATTTCAATTCCAAGGGAAATGTAGACGTCATGATAATCGGCCGCGGCGGCGGTTCCATTGAAGAGCTTTGGGCCTTCAATGAGGAGGCGGTGGCAAAGGCTGTATACGAATCGGATATACCGGTAATTTCGGCAGTGGGGCATGAAACAGATTATACAATTTCTGATTTCACTGCGGATCTGAGAGCGGCGACTCCATCTGCGGCAGCTGAGCTGGCGGTTCCCGACATGCAGAGCCTGTTGGGAAAGTTAAGCCAGTATCAATATGTTCTGAACTCTGCAATTGCAAATTTTATAAAGGATAATAGAAGCAGGGTTGAGAGGATTTCCGGAGACAGTGTTTTCAGGCAGCTGGAGAGGAAAGTCCTCAATATGAGACAGACTCTTGATTCGCTGGACAAGTACCTGGATTACAATATGCTGAATATAATGAAGGGCAGAAGGAATGAAATCGACAAGACAATAGGGAAGCTGCAGCTGCTAAACCCTGAGGCAGCTATGGGCAGGGGTTACGGCATAATCATTAGAAAATCCGACGGAAAGCTCCTGACTTCTGTTAAAGATATGCAGCTTAATGAGGAGCTTTGCATAAAGCTGAAGGACGGAAAAGCGGAAGTCCAGGTCAAAAGACTGGAGAGTACATAAAATATATATAAAAACCCTACAATAATATCTTGAAATGGAGAAGAATAATATGAATGAGAATTTTTCATTTGAGCAGGCTTTAAAGAGGCTGGAGGAAATAGTGGAGACTCTGGAGGCAGGCAATATTTCTCTTGAAGAGTCAATTAAAATCTATCAGGAGGGGATTGCTCTTTCAAAGCTTTGCTCCGGGAAGCTGGAAGAAGCTGAGGGGAAGGTAATGGCTATTATGAATCGCGGGAGCGAGCAGATGGAGGAATTCAGCATTAGTCAAATCAAGGAGGCATAGAATTGGACCTTAAGGAGTATCTGGCAAATAAAAGGCATTTGGTGGAACAGAAGCTTGAATCCATGATACCGGCAGACAATAGTATACCCGTTATTACGGAAGCAATGAGGTATAGCCTGCTGGCAGGGGGTAAGAGGCTCAGGCCCATACTTGCCATAATGTCCTGTGAGCTTTTTGGAGGGCAGGAGGATGAGGTGCTTCCCTTTGCCTGCTGTATAGAAATGATTCACACATATTCACTTATTCATGATGATTTACCGGCCATGGATAATGATGATCTCAGGCGGGGAAGGCCGACCAGCCACAAGGTTTTTGGAGAGGGCTTTGCTGTCCTTGCCGGTGATGCATTGTTGAACAATGCTTTTGAAACCATGACGGCTATATTGATGGAGAATCCCAAGCCTGAATATATAAGGGCCATGGATATAATATGCAGGGCCTCGGGAATATCCGGAATGATAGGCGGACAGTGCATCGACCTGTACTATGAAAACAGGTGTATTGATATTGATACTCTGAAATGTATGCATCGGAAAAAGACGGGGGCACTGATTAAAGCATCCCTTGCGGTCGGTGCGGTTATTGCAAAAGCAGATGAAGGTGACATAAAAAATATTATGGAATTCGGAGATGCAATTGGGCTCGCATACCAGGTGGAAGATGACATACTTGATGTTTCAGGTTCTGAAGAAAAGCTTGGGAAAAGTATAAACAAGGATGCGGAATTTCACAAATCAAACTTTATCAGCTTCTACGGACTGGATAAATCCATAAGCATCGCGGGAGAGCTTGTCGAGGAAGCCAAGAAAAAGCTTGAAAGATATGGGGACAAAAGCTGCTATCTTATTGAACTGTCCGATTTCATCATTGACAGGGATAACTAAACTTTACAGCATGAATAACAGAGTACATATGAAAAGTATTTGAGGAGAGGGTTGTTTTTGAATTTTTTTGTGAAAGTTGCGGACAACAAAGCGTTGCTGGCCTGTATTACGGCATGGTTAATCGCACAGATACTCAAAATAATATTTACTTTTTACAGCAGCAAGAAGCTGGATCTGACCAGGCTCGTAGGTTCCGGAGGCATGCCGAGTTCTCATACTGCTTTTGTAATGGCGCTTTCTACGTCAATAGGAAGGATGTATGGCTGGGACTCTCCTATCTTTGCCGTTTCCTTGTGCTTCGCCTTTGTGGTGATGTATGATGCTGCAGGAGTAAGAAGGGCAGCAGGAAACCAGGCAAGAATATTAAATATGATAATCGAGGATCTTGCACACAACAAGCCGATTACCGACGAAAAGCTGAAGGAGCTTATAGGACATACTCCGAAGGAAGTTTTGGCCGGTGCAGTATTGGGAATTGTTGTTGCGAACATTATGGTGCGATAAAAATAAGTTAGAAGGTTGAGTTATAAATGTATAAAATTCTGGATAGTATAAATTCTCCTGCCGATTTGAAAAAACTGAGCTACCAGGAGCTTGAAGTTCTTTCAAAGGAGCTTAGGGATTATGTAATAAAAGTAGTTTCCGAAAACGGAGGCCATTTGGCTTCAAATCTTGGGGTAGTTGAGCTTACCCTGGCGCTTCATAGGGTTTTTGACACACCTAGGGACAAAATAGTATGGGATGTGGGGCATCAGTCTTATATCCACAAAATTATTACAGGCAGAAGAGAAAGCTTTAAAACCCTTAGAAAAATCAATGGAATCAGCGGCTTCCCCAAGAGGGAAGAGAGTGTTTACGACTCATTTGAAACAGGACACAGCAGTACATCCATATCTGCTGCCCTTGGCATGGCAAAAGCAAGGGATCTTGCCGGAGAAAACTACTCCGTCGCTGCAGTTATAGGGGACGGTGCACTTACAGGAGGCATGGCCTTTGAAGCATTGAACCATGCCGGAGACTTTCCGACCAATCTTATTGTGATATTAAATGACAATGAAATGTCAATATCTCATAATATAGGGGGCCTGTCCAACTATCTGAGCAAGATCAGAACAGAGCCGGCATATTTCAAAATGAAAGGCAAGATAGAGGCTATATTGAACAGGATACCTGTGATAGGGGGATCTATGTTCAGAGGAGCTGAAAGGCTCAGAGACTGGATGAAATACCTGCTGGTTCCCGGAGTTATTTTTGAAGAACTGGGTTTCAAATATTTCGGACCTATAAACGGCCATGATATAAGAAAGCTTGAAGACGTAATAAAAAGAGCAAAATCATATAACGGGTATCCTGTATTGATACATGTAGTAACTGTAAAAGGAAAAGGCTATTCCATAGCTGAGAACAAGCCGGATATATATCACGGCATCAGCCCCTTCTTTATTGAAAACGGAGAGCTTAAATCAAAGAATTCAAAAAAGACTTATTCCGAGATATTCGGAGATACCCTGTTAAAGCTTGCGGGCGAGGATAACAAAATAGTTGCCGTGTCGGCTGCAATGGCTGAAGGAACAGGTTTATCCGCTTTTGCATCAAAATATAAGGGCAGGTTTTTTGATGTGGGTATTGCCGAGCAGCATGCGGTAACCTTCTGTGCCGGCTTGGCCTCAGAGGGCTTCAGGCCTGTTTTTGCAGTGTATTCCACATTCCTGCAAAGGGCTTATGACCAGATTATTCATGATGTCTGCATGCAGAAGCTGAATGTAGTGTTCGCCATTGACAGGGCAGGTATTGTCGGCTCCGATGGGGAGACTCATCAGGGAGTATTTGACATCACATACCTGAGGCATATTCCAAATATCAGGATAATGAGCCCCAAAGACGGAAATGAGTTGAGTGAAATGCTGGAAATGGCCTTGTCCCTTGAAGGTCCAACGGCGATAAGATATCCAAGGGGAAAGGCAAAGAAGTTTGAATTTGCCCATACGCCCCTGGAGTTAGGGAAAAGCGAGGTCATTCTGGAGGGAGAAGACGGTGTCATTATATCGGAAGGCAATATGGTTTCAACAGCCCTGGAGGTATGCGAAAGACTGGAAAAAGCCGGCAGGAACTTTACCCTGGTTAACGCAAGATTCATAAAACCCTTGGATGAAGAGCTGCTTGTCGGACTTTCGAAGAAACACAAGCTCATATACACCTTGGAGGACAATGTAGTAAGCGGCGGCTTCGGAAGCAGCATTCTGGAATTGTTAAGCCGGCTGAGGGCGGATGTTGACGTCAGAATAATCGGTTTTGACGACAGTTTCATACCTCACGGAGAAAAGGAAGAGCTTTATTCCCTGAAAAAAATAGACAGTGAAAGCGTATTCAACACAATTATGAAGGAGTAGAGTGAGTTGGCGGAAAAGGAAAGGCTGGATGTTCTCATACACAAACGCGGTATGTCCGAAAGCCGTGAAAAGGCAAGCAGCCTGATAATGTCAGGGATTGTATATGTTAATGGCATCAAGGTTGAAAAACCGGGAACAAAGTTTACCATGGATTCAAATATTGAGATACGGGGCAATGCCCTGCCTTATGTCAGCAGGGGGGGCCTGAAGCTGGAAAAGGCTCTTTGTGAATTCGGCATCAATCTGAAGGATAAGGTAGCTCTGGACATAGGAGCATCAACAGGCGGCTTCACGGACTGTATGCTTAAAAACGGCGCTTTAAAGGTATATGCAATAGATGTCGGTTACGGGCAGCTGGCATGGAAGCTGCGGACTGACAGCAGAGTGGTATGTATGGAGCGGACAAACATCAGATATGTTACCCCTGAGGATATTAGCGAATCAGCAGACTTCTCATCAATAGACGTTTCCTTTATATCCCTGACAAAGGTACTTCCCGCAGTGAAGCATCTTTTAAATGAGACAGGTGAGATTGTATGCCTTATTAAACCACAGTTTGAGGCGGGTCGGGAAAAAGTCGGAAAAAAAGGTGTAGTGAGAGACAAGGACGTACATATTCAGGTAATTGAAAAAATAATTTCTTTCTGCAGTGATGAAATGGGACTATCCATACTGGGGTTAAGCTACTCACCCATAAAAGGGCCGGAAGGAAATATCGAATACCTGCTGTACCTGTCGAAAAGGAAAGATTTATCCGGTATGGCTCAAAGGATTGATGTTAGCGGTATTGTGTCAAAGGCCCATGAACTTTTGCATTGATTCGTGAGTTATGTAATGTAAATATTTGTAGATAATTTCAAATACATAATATAAAATATACTTAAGACATTTTAGGTGGTGTTGCAATTAATGAAGCTGGGGATTATTCCGAACATAAATAAAGATAAGGACTTAAACGTAACCAGAAGCATTTTGCTATGGTTTGCAAATAAAGATGTAGAGCTCCTGCTGGAATCGGATATTGCAGGAAGACTGGAATACAAAAATTCCGGCTGCAGCAGGGAGAATATATATTCCTCCAGCGATGTGGTAATTGTTCTTGGCGGTGACGGCACGATATTGAATATAGCAAGGCAATCAGCCCGGTATGATGTCCCCCTGTTCGGCATAAATCTCGGACATCTTGGGTTTCTGGCTGAAGCAGAAATAAATGACATGTACTTATCACTGGATAAGATTATGGAGGGAGATTATCATATTGAAAGAAGGATGATGCTGGAAGCATTGGTTGAAGGCGATGAAAATAATGGGAAAGAATTTGTAGCTCTTAATGATTTCAGCGTTACAAAGGGCATGACTTCAAGAATGATAACCATTTCCACATATATAAATGACAGTTTTTTTGAACTCTATTCGGCGGACGGAGTAGTAGTATCCAGCCCTACAGGATCCACCGCATACTCGCTGTCAGCGGGAGGCCCTATAGTAAGCCCCGAATTGAAGGTACTGATAATAACTCCTATATGTCCACACACAATCCATAACAGGTCAATTGTTGTGTCAGAAAAAGATGAAGTCAAAATAGTAATAGGCGATGAAAACTCTGAGGTCATGCTTTCGGTGGACGGACAGGATTCATATAAATTAAGTTCCGGAAAAGTAGTTAGAATAAGAAGTTCAAGCTTCGTCACCAACCTTGTCAAACTAAAGCAGAGAAGCTTCTTTGATGTATTAAGAAGAAAAATTTCTGAGCGATAGTTAGAAAATGGAGTGGAGGTAGAGAAATGAAAATATCCAGGCACGCAAAAATATTGGAGATTATCGAAAAACATCCGACGGAGACACAGGAAGAACTGGCGGAAGAACTCAAAAAATGCGGTTATAACATAACCCAGGCAACGGTATCCAGGGACATCAAGGAATTGAAGCTGGTAAAGGTGCTTGATGAGGATGGTATCTACAGGTATGCATCCTTGAAGGAGCAGGACAGCATGCTGAACGAACGTCTTGTGAAGGTATTTGCTGAATCTGTTTTAAGTGTTGATTTTTCAGGGAATATAGTAGTTGTGAAAACATTCTCCGGAGCTGCAAATGCGGCTGCAGAAGCAATTGATGTATTGGATTTCAAAGAAGTGGTAGGGACTATAGCCGGGGATGATACTATTTTTATTCTTGTAAGGAATCTGGAGAATGTTGAAGTAGTGATAGACAGGCTTAAGAAGATGATGAAATAGGTGATGCAATAATGCTTCTTGAAATGAGTATCAAAAATTATGTCCTAATCGAACGACAGCTGATTGCCTTTGAACCCGGACTTAATGTAATCACGGGAGAAACGGGAGCAGGAAAATCACTTGTTATTGATGCTCTCTCTGCAGTTACAGGCGGAAAGTTCAGTAAGGAAGACATAAGGACAGGTGAAGAAAAGGCCTCTATAGAAGCGTTATTTTCACTTGACGGTGTTTGGGATATTAAGAATATCCTGGAGGAATACGGTATAGAATCAGATTCGGACAATAGCCTGGTAATTACGCGGGAAGTAAATGCACATGGCAAATCGGTCTGCAGATTGAATGGGCAGATTGTTACTCTTTCCATACTTAAAAGGATTGCACAGTATCTGGTGGATATAGTAGGCCAGAATGAATACCAGCTGCTTTTCAATTCGGTTAAACATGGAGAGTATGTTGACAGCTTCGGAAGTGATGAGATATATCAAATCAAGAGGGATGTAAAGCTTTTGTCGGACAAGCTTGCCGAACTTTCGGAAAAACTGAAAAGTGCCAGCGGCAGTGCTTCGGAAAGAGAAAGAAAGCTGGACATGCTGAGGTTCCAGGTTGAAGAAATCGAAAGCGCAAGGCTGAAGATAAATGAAGATGAAGAATTGAGGCTAAGACGCCATCTTCTGATTAATGCCGAAAAGCTGCTGAAGGGTGTGACTAATGTATATGACGTTATTTTTAGCGGAGACAGCAATAAAAGGGGAGCATTGGATATGCTTTCCGAAAGCGCAGGCACTTTGAGAGAATTGACAGCAGCAGATGAAAAGCTGGGAACCTATAAATCCCGGATTGAAGAGATAATGTACCAGCTTGAGGATATAAAGGGAGAACTGAGGGTATACCGGGATAACATTGAGTTTAATGACAATGAAATAGATTTTTTGGAAGAAAGGCTTGATCAGATAAATAAGCTGAAAAGAAAATACGGAAGCAGCATTGAGGAAGTACTCGCATACAGGGATAATGCTGCGAAGGAACTGCAGGAGCTTATGGACAATGAGAAGAACATGGCGGAAATAGAAAGTGAAATAGAAAAAGTCAAGGATCAGTACATTGTAAAAGCAAGGCTGCTTTCCGAAACGAGGAAAGATAAGGCGAAAATACTGGAGAAGCTTATTGAAAAGGAACTTCAGGACCTTAACATGTACGGTTCAAGATTTGTTATAAAAATTTCGCAGGATGAAAATGTGATTAGCGCTAATGGCATTGATAAGATTGAATTTATGATATCTCCGAATCCCGGGGAGCCTGAGAAAGCACTGTCGAAAATAGCTTCGGGAGGAGAAATGTCAAGAGTGATGCTTGCTATCAAAAATGCTTTTTCTGAAGTAGAAAAGGCTCCATGTGTTGTATTTGACGAGGTAGACGCAGGAGTAGGCGGTCAGACTGCCAATATGGTGGGGCAAAAAATTAAAGCAATTTCAAAAAACGCACAAATTCTTTGCATCACACATCTGCCTCAAATTGCAAGCCTTACAGATAATCACATATTTGTAGATAAGAAAGTACAGGATAATAAGACATACACGGAAATTAAAATTTTGAACTTTGAAGAAAGAGTGGAAGAAATTGCGCGAATGCTCGGAGGAAATGAAAATATTGAAGCATCCATGGAACATGCTAAGCAATTAGTCGGGAAAATGTAAAAAACATTTTCCCGATTTGTATTTATATGCATTTCCCAAGGTAAATGCTGAAGCAGGTTCATTATTTTTATGAGAATAATAGGACTTTAAAAAGGTTAACTTAAATGAGAGAGGTTTTTGATTGAAGGCGGACTCTTCTGGGGAAACAGGAGAGTGATGCTATTGCATAAAAAGAATTACAGAAATGTTTTTTTGTACACCACTCTGATAATAACAATACTCTGCCTGACAAATGTATTATTCACTATTTATAGCTTCCCTGATGAGATAAATGTTATACAAGGACAGGACCGAAAGCTGCCGAGCAGCATGGCTTGTAATCTTGAAATGATTGGAGACTATAAGAACAGTATAGATGTTAATAACAACAAAATAATTTCTTCCTTTCTTTTAATGGAGGATGCCGGAAAAGGAAAGGCAAAAGCCAATCTTATGCTTTTAGGATTACTTCCGGTAAAACAGGTTACCCTGAATATGATTCCTGATATAAAGGTTGTACCGTCAGGGGAAGCTATCGGCGTAAGGATAGAATCAAAGGGAGTACTGGTTGTCGGTTTATCCAGCATAACCGATACTAAGGGAAGAAGGTGCAGCCCTGCTGCAGATGCAGGGTTTGAAGTAGGTGACAAAATAATACAGATTGACAATAATCAGGTGGAAAAGGAAAGGGATATTATTGATTATTTGAACAACAGGCATGATAAGGAGGAAAGAACTAAGGTTTTGGTTGAAAGAGACGGAAACAGGCAGGATTTATACGTCAAGCCGGTAAAATGCGAGGAGGATGGCATATACAGGATAGGTTTGTGGGTAAGGGACAATATAGCCGGTGTGGGAACAATGACCTTTTACGACCCGAAAAGCAGGATGTTTGGCGCTTTGGGCCACGGCATTACTGATGTTGACTCAGGTGTATTGGTGGATATCAATAGCGGAAAAATAATAAAATCAAAAATTGCATCAATTCAGAAGGCGAAGAAAACAGTACCCGGAGAGCTTGTCGGAGTATTCTACGACAGCGAGGATGAATACGGGGTTATATATAAGAATACAAGCTTTGGGATATATGGAAAGCTTTCAAAAAATCAAAAGCCGGTAAGAACAAAACCGGTTTCTATAGGTTTGAACAGCCAGATTAAGGAAGGGCCCGCAAAGATATTAACAACAATAGAAGGAAATAAGGTAGAGGAATTTGATATTGAAATCCAGAAGGTAATGAGGCAAAGAAGCTCGGAATCCAAGAGTATGATAATTCGAATAACGGATGAAAAACTTATAGAAAAAACCGGCGGAATTGTTCAAGGCATGTCAGGGAGTCCGATTATTCAGGACAACAAGCTTGTAGGATGCGTAACCCATGTGCTTGTTAACGATCCGACAAAGGGCTTCGGTATTTCTATAGAATGGATGCTCAAAGAGGCGGATATTGAAATTGAAGAGAGCCTCAAAAGAGTTTCCGGAGAATAAACTCAAAAAGCTGGAGTGTCGCAGAACTGCGGCGCTCCTTTTCGCATTATACTTCTATTGCAAAAGTCGGTTTTTGTAGAAAATGGCATAATATTGCTGCATTTATTTGTATGAAATTGTTTAACGATTATTAGGAAAATAATAGCAGGAAATGAAGCTGATTTGTCGAATATGTTTTCTATTGAATAACAATTTATGGGAGGAATACCAATGAATTTACAAAAAATAAAAATCCTGATAGCTGATGATAATAAGGACTTCTGCATTATTCTGAGCGAATACCTTACTGCACAGCCTGATTTTGAGGTGGTCGGAGTAGCCAAGGACGGTCTTGAAGTTATTGGTCTGATAGAAAGTGAATTGCCTGATGTTGTAATATTAGATATAATAATGCCTCATTTAGACGGCCTTGGAGTGCTCGAAAAACTAAATTCCATGCAAATTGAAAAAGTTCCGAAGGTAATAATCCTTTCTGCTGTCGGTCAGGATAAGATTACACAAAAAGCACTTACCCTTGGAGCAGAATACTATGTTGTAAAGCCATTTGATATGGACATCTTCTCAAAGAGGATAAGGGAATGCTTTGGAATGGCCAATAATGAAACAGAAAGGAAAAACTATATACATCCCATAGCTGTGGCCTCACCTGCAGTTACTACACCCAGGGAGCTGGAATCGGCTATAACGAACATAATTCATGAAATCGGCGTTCCTGCTCATATTAAAGGATACGTATACTTAAGGGAAGCCATTACAATGGTGGTTAACAATATGGAACTCTTAAGCGCTATTACAAAGGAATTGTACCCCTCTATCTCGAGGAAGTTCAACACTACACCCAGCAGGGTCGAAAGGGCCATTAGGCATGCCATTGAAGTGGCCTGGGGAAGAGGAAGGATTGATGTTATAAACAACCTGTTCGGCTATACGATACATAATGTTAAAGGAAAGCCGACAAACAGTGAATTCATAGCTATGATAGCCGATAAATTGAGGATCGAGCTGAAGATTAGCTGAAATGCAAAGCAAAACAAAAAACGCGTCGTGAGACGCATTTTTTATTTTGTTTTGAAAGATACTAAAAACAATGGAGGTGTGGAAATGAAGCTGCAAGGCAGAATAAAAGCCGGTGCCAGAACAAAAAACCTTGTACATTTTTTATGCCCCGGAGACATTGCCGTCATACGCCATAATGATATTGATGAAATGGCTGCCCTTGCTATTGCAAATACAGGAGCAAAAGCAGTCATCAATACGGGGAAAAGCATGACGGGAAGATTTTCGTCAGCCGGTGCAGCGGTACTGCTGGAGAATAATATTGCTGTCATCGATGTGGATTTGCCTCTGGAAAAGTTCAAGGATAATGATATGATAACTGTCCTGGGGAATGATATTATCATACGGAACCATATTTATAAAAATGTTTGCACCACCGTTAACTGGAAATATATCAGCAAAAGGCGGCAGCAGTCAAAAGAAAATGAGAAATATGAGATACTGAAGTTTATAGATAACACGATAAACCATACAGCCTTGGAAATTGACAAGTTTATTTCAGTTAACAATTATCCTGAGCTAAGCACAAGGCTTAAAGGCAGGCATGCAGTGATTGTTGTAAGAAACAGCAGTACTCTTGATGAATTAAATGCATTGAAGGCTTATATAAAAAAATTTAATCCTGTTTTCATAGGAGTGGACGGAGGAGCCGATCTTATAATAAATTCCGGTTATATACCTGATTTGTTGATTGGTGATATGGACAGCGTATCAGATATTGGAATATATAAAAGCAGGGAAATCATACTTCATGCATATGAAGACGGGCATTGCCCCTGTCTTAACAGGATTGGCGGCATGAATGTGCCATACAAGATATTTGCAGTTAGAGGGACCAGTGAGGATGCAGCGTTGATGCTGGCTTACAACAAGGGTGCGGACCTGATTGTCCTTGTCGGAGGGCATAATTGCATGTATGATTTCATAAGCAAGGGAAGAGCCGGAATGGCCAGTACATTTATAGTCAGAACCATGATAGGAGAAAGGCTTGTAGATTGCAAAGGGTTCGGAATAATATCAGCATCCGAAAATGAGGGGAAGGATGCGCAATGGGCGAAGATGTAAGCGTAATCATTCCGGCATACAATGAGTCCGACTGTATCCTTCGGACGTTAAAAGGCCTGAAAGGAATAGAAAGTATAAAAGAAATAATTGTAGTAGATGACGGTTCCACAGATTCTACTTATCAAATTTTGAAACCCCTGGGAGATATTATACTTCTGAGGAATAAATATAACGAAGGAAAGGGCAGTGCGGTAAGACATGCCTTGAACTATGCGACCAATAGGTTTGTTGCTCTTTTAGACGCAGATATTTGTGAAAGTGCTGCGGAAATATATAAGCTTATCGAACATATAAATCCCTGCGGAAAATCAATAATTATAGGCCGTCTTCCTGCTCCCGCAAGAAAAGGAGGTTTTGGAATAGTAAAGCAGTTATCCTCCGGCTGCTTCAGGGCTATGACTTCCCGAAATGTGGATTCGATATTGAGCGGACAAAGGGTTCTTCCTCTGGATTTTTTAAAAAGCATTGAACTGCCTTCAGGTTTTGGCCTTGAGTTCAAGCTCACATTGGAAGCAGTAAGAAGAGGATATGAAGTGATTGAGGTTCCTGTTGATATGCGCCACAGGGAAACAGGGAGGAACATTTCGGGCTTTATGCATAGGGGGAAGCAGTGCATCGATATTATTGACATTATTCGAAATGAGATGAAGCGATTATGAAACAGGGTAGATATATATGGACTTGATAGTTATTGCAGCAGTTACTTTAATAATTGCACGTTACCTGATCCATAATATTATAAAAATGCTGTGCAGAGCAGAAAGCAGGATATGTATTTCTTCAAATTATAAAGGAAAAAGAATACCTGCAATCGGGGGAATAGTATTTGTCCCCATACAGTTGGCTGCGGTTTTTCAGCTGCTGCTGCAAAGGCCGGAGCATTCTTATGGCTATCTGAGCTATATGTTTCTTATGCTAAGCATGGGTTTTGCAGGTGTCATCGATGATCTTGCCGGTGATAAAAGAATAAAAGGCTTGATAAATCATGTAAGGAGTACTCTTAAGAGCAATATGACCACAGGTTTTCTCAAGGCGCTGATAGGTTTCCTGGCGGCGTGCACAATAAGTATCAGAACGGCGGGCTCATTAGCCGAACTGGCTGCGGATGTGCTTGTAATCACCCTGTCTGCAAATGCCATCAACCTTTTTGACATGCGGCCGGGCAGAGCAGTAAAGGTCTTTCTGGCAATATCCCTTATGATTCTGTCCTCGTCAGCAGGAAGGCCGGCGGAAGCACTGCCCTTAATAATACTGGTTATGACTGTTCTTATTTATGCGAGTTACGATTTAAGAGAAATATGCATGCTGGGTGATACGGGGGCAAATATACTGGGAATTTCCCTGGGCTATTACAGTACATTATTTTTAAGCTTCAGCAGTAAGCTTATGCTTCTTGTACTTCTTATTTTACTGAATATTGCTGCCGAAAGACTGTCTATTACCGCTTTAATAAACAACAGCAGGCTACTTTCATATCTGGACAGCTTGGGAAGGGGGCGTACAGATAACCGATGATAGATATATTCAAAGCACAAGTTAAAGAAATCATATATAGGGACATGTACATATCAAAATTTAGGGTAGAAATAAATTCCATGCTGTACAATTGCATTAACTATGAAATGTTGACAGGCAGTGTTGAAGTCAATGATACAGTTTTGCTGAATACAACAGCTGTAGAACTCGGACTTGGCTCCGGCGGTTATCATTACGTTCTGGCCAATTTAAGCAAGGATAGCTTTTCAAATATCGGGCATGGGCATATCATGAAACTGCGATATACTCCCATGCAAATTAATTGTATGGCGGCGGAAGCCCAGGAAAGCCCTTACCATAAGGTATTCAATGATTTTGAATCACTTAAGGGTCTGCCGGTAATAACGGGAACGCTTCACAGCATGCTTGCCCCCATAGCCCTTACCTTGAAACACATAGCAGGAAAAGAGAGGATTGTCTATATAATGACAGACGGTGGAGCGTTGCCCATATGGATGAGCGAGACAGTGAAAAGGCTTCGAAGCAGCGGGGTGCTGCATGGGGCAATTACCTTCGGGAATGCATTCGGGGGAGACTTGGAATGTATAAATGTGTATACAGCGCTTATTGCGGCAAAAGAAATAATGAAGGCAGACGCTGCAGTAATAACCATGGGCCCCGGAATTGCAGGAACGGGCACCAGGTACGGTTTCAGCGGCATTGAGCAAGGTTATATTGTTGATGCTGTCAACAATATAGGTGGCAAAGCCATAGCAGTTCCCAGAATATCTTTTGCTGACAGCAGAAGCAGGCATTACGGCCTGAGCCATCACACCAGGATGACTTTAGGAAAACTCTGCTGCACTAAGGCACTTATAGCACTGCCAATTCTAGAAAAATCAAAGGATGATTTAATAAGAAAACAGCTTGAGGAAAGCGGAGTCATGTCCAGGCATCGATTGATACGCCTGGACAGTGCAGACGTAGAGAAGCTGCTGGAGACGGAAAAAAGACAGCTTGAGAGGATGGGGAAAAGCTTTAGCCAGGATAAGGAATACTTTATTACTTGCGGTATTTCCGCTTTGCTTGCCAAGAATTCTAATTAAGCTTGTATCTGTATGACAAAATGTATTCCCTTAATGTGATTTGCTTATTTTCAATCGTATTCAGCTGCTCAATCAGTTCATTGAATTTGCCTATAAAGTGAAAACCATTCTTATAAACATATTTAACCATATCATTTACCTTCCTTGCGTTTGTTACATATTATATGTACAAGTGCATATTTACATTACTGTTTTAAAAAAAATATGGAATCATAATATACTTCCTTAAAGCATATTATCAAGATAGAGAAATAGTGTGGACAAAAGCTGAGAGGGGGTTTTTCTTTTGCCGGACAGCCTTAATGATTCAATCAGAAGACATCTTGCAGATAATATTTGGATTTATTTAATAGTCATATTTTTATTCATTCTCGGAATAAGCCTTGGAGCATTGGCTGTAAATAATATTGATGAAGTGGCAAAAACAGATGCAATAACCTATCTGGAAGGTTTCCTTGATCTGACGAACCAAAATCAGCTTCAGTCCGAAGCCATATTAAAGCAGTCGATAAAATACAACCTTTATTATGCAATGATACTGTTTTTTTCAGGAGTAGTGTACATTGGCATACTTATTATTCCGATACTTGTTGCTTTCAGAGGTTTTTGCATCGGATTTTCAATAGCTTTTCTCACTGAGAATGTAGAAGGTAATGGATTTCTCCTGTCATTGGGCTCTGTATTGCCTCAGAATCTTATATTTGTGCCTGTGATTATCGTCATGGGTGTAATAGGATTTAATTATTCACTGTGGGCTCTCAGGTACAAGTGTTTTAAGAAATCGGCAGCTGCCCCCCGCCTGTTTGCCGCTTATGCCCTTACGATGCTGGTACTGTTCATATTGCTTATCGCAGGCAGTATTGTGGAAGCGTACATAACATCCCATATAGTTAAGGCAATTGTCCCTTTAATAAAATATTAAAAATAAAAGAAAGCTTCATGAAAAATTTTCATTTATTGGAGGATTTTTATCATCTATGTTGAATAGTTTAAAGATACTGTAATAGAGGGGATATGATTCTTATGAGCTATATTGAGTTGTTTTTGGATTATCTCATTAATAATAAGGAGTTATCGGCAAATACGCTGGAATCCTATAAAAGAGATATAAGGCAATTCGAAGTTTATCTTAGAGAACATGCTCTTTCGTTGGAGAAGGTTACAAAAACCATTATCATTACATATTTGATTGCATTGCAAAAGACAGGCAAAGCAACTTCAACGATTTCCAGGAATCTTGCTTCCATTAGGTGCTTTTACCAATTTATGCAGAATGAGAGATATATAGATATTGATCCCTCTGCAAATCTTGAGTCACCCAAGGTAGAAAAAAAGCTTCCCTCAGTGCTTACCAAGAAGGAAGTGGAGCTTCTGCTTGAGCAGCCTGTACCTGTTGATGCAAAAGGTGCAAGGGATAAAGCCATGCTGGAGCTGCTTTATGCTACAGGTATCAGGGTATCAGAACTTATTTCATTGAATATTGATGATGTAGACCTGAATTCAGGATTAATCATATGCAGGAACGGCGAAATAAAGTCCAGGTCCATACCCCTGGGCAACGTTGCTGTTAAATATATAAAAACTTATCTTAATGATTTCAGAAAGAAGCTCTGCACCAATGAAAACCACAAGCTGCTGTTTGTCAATTTCCACGGGCAGAAAATGACCCGTCAGGGTTTTTGGAAAATCATAAAATATTATACGGCAAAGGCAAATATAAAAAAGTCAATAACACCTCATACTCTTAGGCATTCATTTGCAGTACATCTTATAGAAAACGGCGCCGACCTTCAAGCAATACAGGAGATGCTTGGACACTCGGATATTTCTACAACTCAAGTATACAGCAAGATAAATAAGAGCAGAATAAAAGAAGTATACAGCAAGACTCATCCAAGGGCTTAAAAAGCCCTTTTTAATATTTAGTCAGTAAAAGACGCAGGACACAGGATTCTGTTTACCCAAATCAGGAGGTATAGATATGATTAGAAGAGTGATTCTCATAGTGTTGGACAGTGTCGGAATAGGGGAGCTGCCTGACGCAGATATGTACGGGGATTCCGGGAGCAATACCCTGGGGAGCCTTGTGAGGAATGTGAAAGATTTCAAATTGGAGAATCTTGAAGCTCTTGGCCTCGGAAATATTGACAGGAGTATAGGCCTGCAAATTGCAGAGAATCCAAGAGGAAGCTTCGGGAGGGCAAAAGAGGTCTCACCCGGAAAGGATACGACTACAGGCCATTGGGAAATAGCAGGAGTAACCTTGCCCCAGCCCTTTCCCACTTTTCCTGAAGGATTTCCCAAAGAGCTTGTGGAGGCCTTTGAAAGGGCTATAGGTGTAAAAACACTTGGAAATGAAGCAGCTTCGGGAACGGAGATAATTGCAAGGCTTGGCGATAAGCATGTGGAAACAGGCTATCCGATAATATATACTTCTGCAGACAGTGTTTTTCAGATAGCAGCTCATGAGGAGGTAATACCCCTTCAAAAGCTGTATGAAATATGTGAGAAAGCAAGAGCCCTGCTGAAGGACGAGTATGCGGTGGGACGTGTTATTGCAAGGCCCTTTCTTGGAAAAAGCGGAAGCTATAAACGCACCTCCAACAGAAGAGATTTTTCCCTGAAGCCGATTAAGAAGACAATGCTTGATATTATAGTTGAAAATGGTATGAATGTAGCAGCTGTCGGGAAAATAGAGGATATTTTTGCAGGGGCAGGTATAAGTGAAGCCGTTCACACAAAGGACAATATGGATGTTGTGGATAAGACGCTGGAATACATGGCAGAGGATAAAACGGGGCTGATATTTTCGAACCTTGTTGATTTTGACATGCTTTACGGACACAGAAATGATGCGGAAGGCTATGCCGGGGCGCTTATGGCTTTTGATGCCAGGCTTCCTGAGATTTTTGCGGCAATGAAGGATTCCGACATATTGATTATTACTGCGGATCACGGCTGTGACCCGACCACGGACAGCACGGACCATTCAAGAGAATACATACCGATACTGGTATACGGCAGGCATGTAAGGCAAGGGACAGATATAGGCACAAGGGAAGGTTTTTCCGATATAGGTGCAACGGTGCTGGATTTGTTGAGGCTGCCCATAGAAATAGACGGCAAATCCTTTAAAAATGAAATTTATCAAATTTAATAAAACGGGGTGATTGTGTATGAAGGAGAATTTATTATCTCTGATAAATGAAGCCAGGGATTATTTAATTGAAAGAGCAGGGGCTGCCCCCGAGGCTGCCCTTATACTCGGCTCCGGCCTGGGTGACCTGGCGGAGGAAGCAGAGAATAAAAGGATAGTGGAATACAGGGAAATACCGGGCTTTCCGGTATCCACAGTGCAGGGTCATAAAGGAAGGCTTGTGTTCGGCACCATGGGAGGCAAGAGGGTAGTTTTTATGCAAGGGAGATTTCATTATTATGAAGGCTACGGTATGAAGGAAGTTGCCTTTCCCATATGGGTTTTCAATTCCCTGGGTGTTAAGAAGCTTATAGTAACAAATGCAGCAGGAGGCATAAATACAAGCTTCAAACCAGGAGACCTGATGATAATTAAGGATCACATAAATTATACCAATAATAATCCTCTGATCGGAGCAAATCTTGAAGCTTTCGGGCCTAGATTTCCTGATATGTCGGCGGCATATTCAAAAGAGCTGGTAGAAATTATTAGGGAATGTGCGTATTCAGAGGATATAAAGCTGCAGGAAGGAACATACATATTTCTTACAGGGCCCAGTTACGAGACACCTGCCGAAATAAGAGCCTTCAGAATTTTGGGGGCTGATGCGGTGGGAATGTCTACCGTGCCTGAAGTATTGGCGGCAAATCACTGCGGAATCAAAACGGCGGGGATATCCTGCATCACAAATATGGCTGCAGGTATACTGGATACCCCGTTAAACCACAAGGAGGTCATGGAGACGGCCGACAGGGTGAAGGAAAGCTTTTCAAGGCTTATCAGGAGTGTTATAGAAAGAATATGAGAATGAATGTTCGGGGGTAATGAAAATGGATTTAAGAGAAAGAATTGAAAAATCAACGGAGTTTATAAGGGAGAATTCAAGGTTTGAGCCGGAGATAGGCATAGTACTCGGTACCGGCTTGGGTTCATTAGGTGACTGCATAGACAAGGCAGCGGTAATTGACTATGGAGATATACCGGAATTTCCGGTATCTACTGTGTTCGGACACGAAGGAAGGCTTATACTGGGCAGTCTTGAGGGTAAAAAGGTAATTGCCATGCAAGGGAGATTCCATTACTATGAGGGCTATACCATGCAGGAGGTTACGATACCGGTAAGGGTAATGAAGAAGCTGGGCATAAAGCTCCTGGTTGCCAGCAATGCCTGCGGAGGATTAAATCCAAACTTTGCAGCCGGAGATATCATGATAATTACCGACCATATAAACTTCATGGGCACAAATCCTCTGATAGGGCCGAATCTTGAAGAATTCGGGCCCCGGTTTCCCGATATGTCACAGGTGTACGACAAGGAATTGGTTGAACTGCTGGAAAGGATTGCCGCATCCCAGGGCATCCGGGTGCATAAGGGTGTTTATGGAGCGGTAAGCGGACCGAACTATTGTACAAAGGCGGAGCTTTCGATGATGATAAAGCTGGGAGCCGATACGGTGGGTATGTCCACAGTGCCGGAGGCAATTGCCGCAAAACACTGCGGGCTCAAGGTTGCGGGAGTATCCTGCATTACGGATATGGCTGTTCCCGACACAATGACAGCACCTTCCCATGAGGAAATAGTAAAGGTTGCCGAGTCGGTTAAACCAAGGTTTGTTTCTCTGGTAAAACAATTTATCAAAGAGGTGCAGCTGTAATGAGGATGTATGATATCATAACAAAGAAAAGAAACGGAGAAGAGCTGACAAGGGAAGAAATCCGATTCTTTATTAATGGGTACACTGAAGGATCAATCCCTGATTATCAGGCAGCAGCACTTCTTATGGCTGTTTACTTTAAGGGAATGAGCA
>JAGOLK010000123.1 GCA_017994115.1 Clostridia bacterium
TACGGCAAAATATGTTCTTGAAATTTATACTTTTTTATGATATATTCAATAGGTGTCAGAAATGATATGCGAATATTTTTCTGGGTGTGGCGCAGCTTGGTAGCGCGCTTGAATGGGGTTCAAGAGGTCGCAGGTTCAATTCCTGTCACCCAGACCATCTATGAAAGTTTAAAGCCGGTAATCCGTATGGATTCCCGGCTTTTTTGTTTTTGTGGCAAGTATCTGATCTCTGTTTGTTATTCTGTAATAAGATCTTCGTATTTGATATAGCCCAGAGGGCTTATAGCCAGCCCCTTCAGATTTTTCTTGCTTGCAAAAGCAATATGGGGATGATACAGGAAAATCCAAGGAGCATCGTCAATGATAAGCTGTTGAATCTCAGCATATTTCATTAACCGCTTTGTCGGATTAATGATTGATTTTGCTTCTGACAACAATCTGAGGACAGTAGGATTCTCATATCTTGTGTAATCAGACTGATATACCGGGTTAAACATGGACTGCAGAAAGTTATCAGGGTCGGTGGTATCTGCCATCCAGCGGCTGATAAACAGGTCACAGCGCTTAATATTTTCAGGCTTCAGGTAATCTGAATAAGCAACTCTTTCTATGGTGCATTCAATACCAACCTCTTTTAGGTCACTTACGATGAAATCCGTCAATCTGTTATAAATACTGGTATCGCTCACTTCACGTGCTAAGATTTTCAGCTTTTCGTGACTTTGGCTGAGTTTGTGTTTTAAGAGGATCTCCCTGGCTTTTTGGGGATTATATTCATAACCGGTGAGCTTTGAATTATCTACCATGTCGGCCGGCAGCGGGCTTTTTGCTTCTGTGCCCATTCCCCCTATCAACTCCTGGATGATTTTCTTTTTGTTGATTGCAAGATTAATAGCTCTTCGTATTTCTTTATTTTTAACATATGCGGAATTAGAGTGAAAATAAAATCCGCCATAATAAGTTCCGCAAATATTCCGTATCTGTAATGAAACCTCAGAAGCATTTTTTACCTTTTCAAGAACTTCCTTGTTATCTACCATGATAAAGTCGTATTTGCCGGCCAATAGGGCGTCTGCTTCGTCATTGCAGTTATAATCTATATTTATACGCCTGACGTAGGGTTCCCCGCCGAAAAAGCCTTCATTGGCTTCCAGAGTGCATCCGGCCTGGTCGCTTTTGACAAGCTTATAAGGCCCGCATCCAATAATATTGCCTCTCTCCAGGTCTTCTTTTGATAAAATTGAGGTGGAACTGTGACATAGATTTTGCAGGAAACCACTATTTGGAGCTGATAATTTTATACTGATTCGATATTTATCCAGGATTTTTAACCCGGATAATTCTTTGGAAGTACCTTTCATAAAGTCTTGTGCACCATCTATTAAGTCTAAGGCCCATGTATTTGGCGAATTTAGGCTGGGGCTTAAGATCCTTTTAAAGGAATATTCTACATCAGCAGAGGTAACTTCCTTGCCATTATGAAATCGAAGCCCCTTCCTAAGATTAAACACCCAAGTCTTTGTGTCTTCTTCCATATACCAACTTTTTGCTATGCCCGGAGATATCTGGCCTTCTGAGTTTGTTGTCAACAGGCCGATATGTACGCCTCTCTGAGTATGACTCCCGATGTAATCAAAATTAAGCGCCGGGTCACTGCTTTCCGGGCCATGATGCAGGTATGTATTTAAAACAGAATTGGCATAATCTGAGCTGTCCACTTTTCCCAGGAGCTGTGATGTCATGCTTTTCAAGTTCGAGGATACATCGCTCAAGGAACTGAGAGAGGTTTTTGTGAACTGAGCATTTAAAGATGCCAGCTCAACAATAGACAACAGCTTTGCGAAGGTTTCACTCATATCCTGTGTTGAACTGACTACGTTTTCCAGGTTGCCTGCCTGCTTTGTAATGGCTGTATTAATCTCTTCCGAGACATTATTATTGTTTTTTACAGCTTCTATGATGGTATTAAAAACCGACATGGTAGCATTTGCAATATCATTGCCTTCTTTTACTTTGACAATAATATTGTTCATAGAATCAAAGGTTTTGGTAATGTATTGGTTGATTTCATTTATGGTATCATTAATCATATTTACCGATTCAACACTTTTTTGCGCTAAGTTCTTCACTTCATTTGCGACGACAGCAAAGCCTCTTCCGGCTTCACCGGCTCTGGCTGCTTCAATTGACGCATTGAGTGAAAGCATATTTGTACTGTTTGCAATTTCCTTAATGACATTTAACATCTTATTGATATTTGTAGCTTGATTACTCAATGTGTTTACTATTTGCTTAGACTCTTGTACAGAAGCCTCAATTTCGCTCATAGCTTGTATAGAGCTGTCAACAGCTGTACTTCCCTTCTTTGCTACATCCATGGTCTGCTGGGAAATTTGCTTGGCGTTTTCGATACTTGCAAATACCTCTTCTGCAAGAGCGGAGTAGTTGCTTATTTCATCCACCACGTTTTCGACTGAATCCATCTGAATCTCAACATACTGAGATATACGATCGGTTATTTCAATCAAATTGTCAGCGATATAACCGGTTTCCTCAATCCTGTTGCCTATTTTATCGACGATGCATCTTTGATTGTGCTTCAATTGTGCGATATTGATATCATCTTGTTTTGCTCTGACAATGCTGCTTTGAGCTGCTGAATCCAACAAGCTGCTCGAATCTGCTTGCTTCTTGTTATTGAATCGAAACATGAGATACCCTCCCTTAATATACTCTCATTTTCTTTAAATATCTTCATGTTTCGTAGATTTTCAATTTGTTTAGGTTGAGCTTTTCCCTTGGATATAGCATAATTGCTGGTCGATGTGTGGTTTTAGGCAGAGAA
>JAGOLK010000052.1 GCA_017994115.1 Clostridia bacterium
GGGATAGGAGTGATTAAATGAATGCACCTTTACAAAGCAAAAGGATGCTGGGGATTAATGGTATAGGCCGTATCGGGAAACTGACCTTATGGAATCATCTCAACCTCAAGCATTTTGACGGAATAGTAATCAATGCCGGCCGTGAGGTGGGTAAGAAAGCTGAGGACATTATTCATTATCTGACTACCGATTCAACTTATGGCACCATTGACAGGTTCCTATATGGCTATACGGGCAAGTCCTGTAATGTGAAAGTATTGGATGAAACTGAATGTGTATTTGAAATGAACGGAATGCCTGTCAAGATACTTAGAAAGGAAAGAAATCCAAGGAATATAGATTGGTCAAGAGAAGGGGTCAGACTGGTTGTTGATTGCACGGGAGTATTTTTGGATCCGACACAGCCAGCAGATTCCCCAAAAGGAAGTATCAGAGGCCATTTGGAAGCGGGAGCGGAGAAGGTAATCGCCAGCGCACCTTTCAAGATCAAGGACTCTTCACAAAGGATGCCTGATGACAGCGCTTTGTTTGTATATGGTGTGAATCATGCCAGCTATGATCCTGCCAGACATCACATTTTGTCGGCTGCAAGCTGTACTACTACGGGATTGGCGCACATGATCAAGCCCCTCCTTGATACAGAAGAGACTTCAAGAATAATAACGGCATCAATGTCTACCGTGCACGCCGCAACCAATAATCAGAACATATTGGATGCTCCTCCGAAGGCAGGTTCAAAAGACCTTAGGAGAAACAGGTCAGTATTTAATAATATTATTCCTACATCAACAGGTGCTGCCATAGCACTGGAAGAAATACTTCCCGAAATCAAGAAGGTAGGGTTTATGGCTGACTCTGTAAGGGTACCTACAAGTACGGTGTCGCTTATATCTTTGAATATTACCTTCCGGACAGAACTCAATCTGACCGGGGAGCCTATAATAAACAGAGAGTTTATAAATGACATATACAGAAAAGCTGCATCCGGCGCACAAAAGGGCCTATTGATATTCAGTGAAGAACAGAATGTATCTTCAGATTTAATGGGATGTCAGGCTGCGGTAATTATTGAAGGAAGCGAAAATCATACCAGGACAGGATTCCTGCCTCTTTCTGCGGAAGTCCTGAGAGAATATGGAATAGATACGACCCAGGATATCAATTTACCTGTAACCCATGCCAAGATATTCGGCTGGTATGATAACGAGTTCGGTAATTATGTCAATTGCCTCGGAAAGCTGACGGTATATGTAGACAAGAATATGATTTAGCTTTAGGGAGACACTATTATGCTTCGGTAGAAATACCGGAGCATTTGTTTTAAAAAAATGAAGTAACAATGCCATGTACCGCAACATATACTATAAGAGTATATGTATGTGAGGTGTATGGCATTTGATTATTCATGTTGTAAGAGCTGGGGACAGCTTATATTCGATTTCAAGGCGCTATGGGGTACCGGTGGAAAGAATTGCATCCGACAACGAATTAAATGTTTCTGAAAGCCTGGTGATAGGCCAGACAATTGTTGTTATGGAAGGGACAAGACGGCACACCGTGAGGGCAGGGGAGTCGCTTTATTCAATTGCGAGACAATACGGGACAACTGTTGCCGGAATACAAGCGGCCAATCAGATTGCCAACCCGGCCATGATCAGGCCCGGAATGGTACTGACAATACCATCAGGAACAGACAAGCTGGGTACCATTGATGTAAACGGATATACATTTCCGAATATCAGTATGGATGTACTGAGAAAAACATTGCCGTATTTAACGTTCTTGAGTATTTTCAGCTATGAAGTCAAACCTGACGGGAGCTTCAGGCCAATAAATGATGAGCCTCTGATTGCGGCAGCCAGGGCAGCAAATGTTGCACCCCTTATGGTGATAACCAACCTGAGGGAGGGCGGCGGCTTTGACAGTGACTTGGCAAAGACAATACTGACAAATGAACAGGTTCAGGATACACTGATTAATAATGTGATAGAAAACCTGAGAGCAAAAAACTACACTGGGCTTGACATAGACTTTGAATACGTTTATCCGGAAAACAGGGAAAACTACAATGACTTTCTGAGGAAGGTAGTCTCCAGGCTTAGACCGCTGGGATATACAATCACCACATCTGTGGCGCCAAAAAATGCTGCAGGCCAGCCCGGGCTGCTTTATGAAGCTCATGATTATCCTGTCCATGGAGCACTGGTTGACCATGTGATACTTATGACATATGAATGGGGTTATACCTTCGGGCCTCCTTTGGCCGTAGCACCTATCAACGAGGTGCGAAAGGTCATTAATTATGCAATATCGGCAATTCCAAGAAGAAAAATTTTAATGGGAATACCGAATTACGGCTATGATTGGGTTCTGCCCTATGTGGAAGGCAGCAGGGCAACAACCATATCCAACGTTGGAGCGGTAGACCTTGCCAGAAGGGAAGGGGCTGAAATACAGTTTGATCAAAGGTCGCAGGCCCCATTTTTCAATTATTATGATGACAACGGAAGGCAGCATGTTGTATGGTTTGACGATGCCCGCAGCATAGAAGCCAAATTGAGGCTGGTAAATCAGTACAATCTTGGGGGCGTAAGCTATTGGACCATTGGAAGGTTCTTCCCGCAGAACTGGTTGGTCTTAAGCTCATTGTATGATGTAAGAAAAGTGCTTTAGTATCTCAGAGGAGGCAGTCAATCAAGGCTGCCTCCTTTTACTGCACGTTAGAAGAAGAATGCGACATATCTGAAGTTTGCATAACCCTCCGCAAGAGACAGTATAGTATATCGAGGCACACGGATTATGATTTTGACAGGACTACTGATATGCCTTTGGAAAAGTTCTACCGGTGTCAAAAGGCCCTCCATGGCCCGAGACACCTAAGCCGGCCTCCATGCCGGCTTCACGAACTTTTTACCAAAGCCATATCAGAGGCCTGTTGCCAAAATGCATAAAAGTGTGCCCTGCTATACTATACAAGCTCTTGCTTGGTTATGCAGACTTATACCTGCGTCGCATTCTTCATATGATGTGCAAAATATATAAATAATTATTTAAATAACAAAAGCTTCTGTAAAAGGATATTTTGATTATTTATAGAATAAAATAATTAGAATACTTGGTTTTGAATGGGGCGCGAATAACTATATCATGGCGGGGAGGGAATAAAATGAACATTATTGAGTACCTTAAGCAGCAAAAGGTGATTCCGCAGTATAAAGCCGACAAATTCATCGAACTTCTGGCTACTTACGAAGAGAATGATGTGCTGTATGAGAATGCAATAAAACAGCTTGATCTCACAAATGATGAATATGACAGGCTTTTTACCGAATTGGAAAAAGGGAACTATGTAGACAGAATATATATAATTGTTTGTCCATATTGTGACAGCTTGGGGAATACATATGTTCAAAGCTTTGATATACCCGAAACTGATAAGTGCAGGTTCTGCCATAACGTTTTCAATCATAAAGAAAACAATATGGAGGCTTTTCGCTTATACTTCAATTATCATAAGAGCATAGACATTTTGACTGAACTCAGCCAGAAAATTAACTACAATCAGGAAAGGATTTTTGAAATAGCTGAAGAGATTAAAGAGCTGGAAACAAAAAGGAAATCCCTGCAAGACGAAAATATAAAGTTTGTAACGCTTCGCAACGAATTGCAGCACGATAAAAACGAAAGCAAGGCGTATGATAAGACAGTTGATAAATATAAGGGGGATAAGGTCAAATATATCGGCACCCTTATTTATATGAAAAAGTGTGTGGCTAAGTGCAGTAAATGCAATGAAGCTTTTGAACTGTTCAATGTCAATGAGAAATATATTGGAGTATGTCCCAGATGTGACTTTGAAATAGAATTATTAATGAAATAATCATCAAAAATCAAAAAACCTGTTAATGAACAGGTTTTTTTGATTTCTTTTTATCTTTGTACATCCTTTTATCTGCAAGCCTCATAAAATCTTGAAATTCTGATCCATCTGCAGGGAATTGAACAATTCCGCACCCGAAGCCTATCGAGACAATAGTTTTACCGCAGTAAGTAAAGGGCAAATTCAATAAAGCTTGCCTTATGTTGTTAATCTTATTTGCTGCTTGAATTTTATCATTATCTTTAAAGATAATTGCAAATTCATCTCCCCCGTATCTGGCGAATATATCGTCGCCAGTTATGAATTCATTTACACACTGGGCGAATTTTTTAAGCATTAAGTCACCGGCTTCATGACCATAGGTGTCATTAATATACTTAAGATCATTTATATCCAGCATTGCCAGGGAAAAGACCGAGGCGGAAGCCTTGCTGGTTTGTATGGTATGCATCAGAAGCTCCTCAAAGTAACAGCGGTTGTATATGCCTGTCAAACTGTCATGCCTTGAAAGAAATAGAATTTTCTCGATTTGCCTGGCGTTTTTAAGGGCAATTCCTATCTGAACCGCCAAGTGCTTAATCAATGGTTTGTCTTCTTTGCTGAAAGCCTTATTATCATCCATATTATCCAGGTTTATGATTCCGCAAAACTCATTGTCTACCTGAAATGCACAGCTGAGAGTTGATTTTGGGTTCATTCCCAAACCCTTTTGCAATATTTCGTATTTATAATCCGGGAGACGTTCCCTATTGAAGCGTTCCTGATTGTTTACTATGCAAGGTTCAAAAAAGTCTTCCGAATCATATTGAAATACCTCTTCGATACTAAGCTTCAGATTTTCCAGCGCACTGGAATCATATCCCCGTGAAGCCTTAAATTCCAAAATACTGCCATCATATATCAGAATGCTTCCTCTCTGAGCACCGGGTATTATCTCAATTGCCTTATCCATTATTGTTTGAAGTATATAATCAATTTCGCCGGAGGAAAATACTTCACTTGTTATTTTTATAATGGAATCTGTAATCATGCTGTTTCTCTTGAGAAGGGTATTGCTGTTTCTGAGCTTTTTTATCAGCTCTTTCTGTTTACTCCTATATATAGAGTTTCTGCCCATTCTTTCACCCCAACTATTTAAATTAAGCAAAATATCGAAAAATGTCGAAAAATGTCTCACGCCTATATAATACCAAAAATAAAGTACTAAGTAAAAGAATTATTTGGATATATCAAGTTTATCGAAAAATATGAGAAATGAAATAGAAACAGCCATACGAAGCTGTTTCTATTTGGTGGTTTGTTAAATATCCATTTAATTGCTGTCTGTCAATGAATACCTTCTTGCACCCAAGTATCTTCTTTTATAGTAACTGGAATCAAGGTCAGTAATGGTGACCTTATCAACTCCTGAGCTTGCATGTATGAACTTGTTTCCGCCTATGTATATTCCCACATGGCTGGGGCCTTTTTTATATGTAGTGAAGAAAACAAGATCTCCTGCCTGAAGGTCCTCTTTCCCGACTTTGGTTCCGCTGTTGAACTGGCTGGAAGCGGTACGGGGCAAGCTGACATTGAATTTCTTCATAATATACACTGTGAAGCCGGAGCAGTCAAAAGCCGTGCCGGAAGAAGCCCCCCATACATAAGGCTTACCAAGGAATTGCTTCGCATATTCAACTACCTTTGCACTCAGCAGAGCGCGGCTTGCACTTGCCCTATCGGCAAGTATGCTGTTGTAAGCAGTATTAAGCTTGATAATTGTAGCACTGTCTACAATACCGGTCTGGGGAAGTGCGTTTGCTGCCTGGAAGCTTATTACGGCTTCTGCGGTAGTCTGGTCATAAAAGGAGTTGATTTCAGTTTTATATATATTTAGATCCCTCAGCTTTTTTTGTATATCAACAACCTTATCACCTTTGTCGCCTTCTTTTATTGGCACAAAGTCTTTAGGAAGTATTTCTGCCTGTGTAATTTTCAGGCTGAGGCGCTTGAATGTCTCATTGCCTGCAATGCCGTCCGGCTTCAGTCCCTCATCCCTCTGAAAAGCTATCAGTGCACTATATGTCTTGTCCCCGAAATAATCAGTAAACTGCCCGTTATTAAAGTAGCCGAGTGTATTCAGTTTTTCCTGAAGGACATGGACATCGGGATGGGTAATACCTTTCTTGAGGGGGATATCACCGAAATCCGCAAATACCGATGTTGTAAGAACGAAGAGAACGGAGGATACTAATACCACAGTTAGTGCGATGTTAATTATTTTATTTTTCAATGTTTCAGCCTCCTTTGGAACTGTACTTTTTGCAGTACATTAAATAAAATTATACAATATTGTTACAGGAAAATAAAGATAAAAGCTTTATATGTCAAATATTTCCACAACTCAGCAACGGAGGAAGAAAAACACATATTTTATTCTCTATACCATAATATGATATAATTACAATAAAATCATGCATATTAAGAGCTAAATATATAAAAATTTGTAATCAGGTAATGAGGTAGCTGCTTTGAAGAATAAATATAAAGAAATGCTTATAGTAGGTATGTGCACTGCGCTCATGGGGCAAGTGAATTTCTATCCTTTTGGCACGGATTTCAGAATAACCATAGGGGTTGTCGCATTCACTTTTCTCCTGCTTTATTTTCATACCATTCCGATTATTTCTTCATCGATTATAACAGGATTATCAGTTCTTATGCTCAGAGTCGGAATAGATATATTTGCCAACTCAATGGGCATGGACGCAGCATTTTATAAGCATATGCCCGGAATGATGTATTATATTACATATGGCATAATTATTGAAGGGTCAAGCTTCAGGAAGCTTTTTGAAAAGCCGTTATTTTTTATTATGGCATTGACAGCTGCAGATATTCTGTCCAATATTTTTGAGCTGCTGATACGGAATCAGCTTAATAGTAATTCATTTGACACTATCTTTTCTACTATAATGCTGGCTGCTGTAATCAGAAGCTGCCTGGTATTGGCTTTGTTCTGGATAATAAAATACTACAGCCTGTTTGTTACTAAAGAAGAGCATCAGAGGAGGTACAAAGAACTGCTTCTTCTGACTTCAAAACTAAAGTCTGAAATCTTCTTTCTTAAAAAGTCTATGCAAGATATTGAGAATGCTATGGCAAAGAGCTATTCTATATATAATACCATTAAGGAAAGCAATCCTATGGGTAAGGAAGAAATAGAAGAAATAACTGCGGATTGTCTCAATTTGTCCATTGACATACATGAAATAAAAAAGGACTATAACAGAATAGTAATAAGCATGGAAAAGCTTATGCCGACCGGAGATATTCACAAGACAATGAGAATCAGTGAAATATTTGAAACGATAGGTGACATATTTAATAGATATATTGAAGTTATTAACAAGGATATAACTCTCAGCTTTGAGATGGAGAAGGATTACAAAATCAAGGAATATTTTATAATAATGTCAATACTGAACAATTTAATACAGAACTCAGTTGAGGCTTGTTTCAGAAGCGATTCCTTCATAAAAGTCGGATGTTCTTTAAATGAAAGCATGTTGGTTTTTGCAGTCAGTGACAATGGAAAGGGGATAGGCGAAAAGGAGCGTGAGCTTATTTTTGAACCGGGTTTTACTACAAAGTTCAATCCGGAGACGGGACATGTATCGACAGGACTTGGCCTGACGCATATAAAGATTTTATTGGAGCACATGGAGGGAAGAATAAATATCAATGATGATATAGAGGGTATCACACAGTTTGTTATCGAGATACCGATGAATAAAATAGTTGGTGAGGTGGAGGACAATGACTAGCTTTATAGTTATTGACGATGACAGAACGGTCAGAAGCGTGCTTATAAAGATAATCGAACAGTATAGTCTTGGAGACGTATGTGCAGAAGCAGATAACGGACTTCTCGGAGAAGAACTGATTTTGAGATATAAGCCTGATATTGTAATTATAGACCTTTTGCTGCCCCATCAGGATGGAATGTCTATAATAAAAAAGGTCAAATCCCTGAATGTTAAAAGTATGTTTATAATGCTGTCACAGGTCAGTGACAAGGATATGATAGCAAAAGCCTATGAGCTGGGGATTGAATTTTTTATCAGCAAGCCTATTAATGTTATTGAAGTTGTCAATGTAATAAGAAGAGTCAGGGAATACCTTGCAATGAAGAAAACCTTTGAGGCTATTGAGTCAACTGTTATGAACCTGGGCAGGGGCACGGATTCAGAGCCTTCCAGAAAATCGGAAGTTGTAAAAAGGCTGCTGAATCAGATAATGGCCGATCTGGGGATATTGGGCGACCTTGGAAGCAGGGATATAATGAATATCTGTACCATGTTGTATGAAAACCCTGAATATGGGGATACCTTGGAAGAAACCCAGCTGAGCGATCTTTTAAAACTGCTGCAGAGCAAGTATTCTTCGGAAGGCAGGGTTTTTAAGAGTGACTTTAAGGCAATTGAAATGAGAATGAGGAGGACGGTGGCCAAAGCAATGAAGAATATTGCAGCTATGGGGATTGAAGACTTCAGCAACGACAAGTTTGTTCTCTACAGTTCATCCTTGTTCGATTATGTTGAGGTAAAGGCGGAAATGGATTATATCAGGGGCAAAGCTAAGTATAACGGTAAAGTAAATATCAAGTCCTTTATAAAAAGACTGCTGGTGATGCTGGAGCAAATTGCATAAACATAATTATTAAAAATCAATTTTCTAAATTTTCTCAACGTGATTGTAAATTCACGTTTTTTTTTGTTACTATTTGTTACTGTTGTAATAAACTTATAATAATAAATTGGAGGAGGGATTCTATGAAAAAGTACATAGTACTGACATTGGCTGTGGTACTCGTTATGTCTGTGGCACTTACAGGCTGTGCTCCGCAGAAGACCAATCTGATATTGGCTACCGGCGGTACATCCGGTACTTATTATCCATTTGGCGGTTCAATGGCACAGATATTCAACTCAAAGATTCAGAACATGAACGTAACAGCTCAGGCAACAGGTGCATCGGTTGAGAACCTGAAGCTTATCGGTCAGAAGGAAGCAGAACTGGCGATAGTCCAGAACGACATGACAGATTACGCTTATAACGGAACAGAGGCTTTCAAGGATAGCAAGGTTGAAAACGTAAGGGTTATTGCGAACCTTTACCCGGAGGTAATTCAGATTGTTTCTTCCGCAGACAGTGGAATCAAAACTCTTACAGACATTAAAGGGAAGAAATTCTCAGTAGGAGCTCCGGGAAGCGGAGTTGAAGCAAATGCCAGACAGTTGTTGGATGTTATGGGTATGACATACAATGATTTTTCAGCCAACTACCTGTCTTTCGCTGAATCAGCAGACTCTCTGAAAGATAATCATATTGACGGTTTCTTGTTTGTATCCGGCGTACCTAATGCAGCAATACAGGATACAGCTACTACAAGCAGCCTGAACTTCGTTTCAATTCCGGATGATGTAATCAAGAAACTCATTGACAAGTATCCTTTCTTTACTGAAATTGTTATTCCTGCCGGAACTTACAAAGGACAGACTGCGGATGTAAAGACAGTAGCAATGAAAGCTACTTTGGTTGCCGGTGCAGAAGTTCCCGAAAAGGTAATATATGACCTGACAAAGGCATTGTTCGAGAATCAGCCGGAATTAGCCTCTGCACATGCAAAGGGAGCAGAACTCAGTCTTGAAAGCGCTGTTAACGGCGTATCGGTTCCGTTCCATCCGGGAGCAGAGAAATACTATAAAGAGGTTGGAGCTATTAAATAATTTGGGAGGGCTGCCGGGCTGGAAATATCCGGCCCGGCTTCTTCATTTATGAAAAAGTTTATATTTGCAGTTTTTTTGCTCTTGCTGATAATTATTTTATTAAATGTACCGGTATTAGACAGGTTTACAATTTCCAACGGCAGGACCGGTAAAATTGCGTATATTGATAATATTGAAAATATCAGGGAGTTTACGGTAAGTTTCAAGCATTCGGTTAATCGTACTTTGGTAAACGAGTTTATACGGATACAGGGAGACAGGTTCGTTGTATATAAGACGACTTTTTACTCATACGGCGCAGGAATGCCGGAATATGATGCCAGCAGCAAGCAGGTAATAACAATATCTGATGGAATTGTTCAGATTGAAAACATTGACAGAGAGCTTGACAGCTTTACGTATATGGTGGGAACCTATGCAGACCATACTTTAAGTTTTAAAGACAAGACAATAAAGCTGTCAGAGCTTGTTGAACCACAGAAACCCGCGCATTTCAAAATTCAAAAAGTCTCTTGCATTGAACTTATAAATTATTTATTAAGATGAGTATAATGAAAACTGGCTTTAGTATATATGCTATTTTCCGGAAAAAAGGAGGGATTTCATGGATAAGGATAAAATACTCAAGGAGCAGGTGCAGGAAATAGATCTGGACGAAATAATGGCTAAATATGACAAAGAGTCAAATTACAGAAAGCTTTCCGGAATACAATTAAAGGTAGTTACAGCACTGGCAATCATGTTTTCCGTTTTCCAGTTATATACCGCAGTTTTTGGGGTGCTTCCTGCACAATTGCAAAGATCGATTCACATTACCTTTGCCTTAGTACTGGCATATTTGTTATATCCAACCAATGAAAAGATGCCGAAGCATAAATTGCATTGGCTGGATGTATTGCTTGCATGTATTGCAGGATTTGTAGGATTATATATACCCTTTAATTATCATGCTCTTATTATGAGAGCCGGGGAACAAAATTCTTTTGATATATTAGTAGCTATAATTGCGGTACTGTTTGTTTTGGAAGCAGCAAGAAGGGTTGTCGGTCTTCCGATAGTTATTATAGCAAGTACATTTCTGGTTTATTGCGTAGTCGGCCCCTACCTTCCGGGATTTCTCAATCATAGAGGTTATTCCGTTGCAAGGATAGTAAGCCATATGTATTATACGACTGAAGGAATACTGGGAACGCCAATTGGGGTATCCTCAACCTTTATATTCCTGTTTATACTTTTTGGGTCCTTTCTGGATAAAACCGGAATAGGGAAGTTTTTCATTGATTTGGCTAATGCCGTCGCAGGGAAAGCTGTAGGCGGACCTGCAAAGGTTGCTGTGCTCAGCAGTGCACTTACGGGAACCATATCCGGAAGCTCGGTGGCAAATACCGTTGGAACAGGAAGCTTTACGATTCCTTTAATGAAGAGCCTGGGCTATAAGCCGGAGTTCGCAGGGGCTGTTGAGGCAGCTGCTTCGACAGGAGGTCAGATTATGCCCCCGATTATGGGAGCGGCGGCATTCTTAATGTCCGAATTCATCGGAATACCATACGGAAGCATAGCAAAATCGGCAATAATACCGGCTTTGCTTTACTTCAGCGGAATATGGATAATGGTTGATTTGGAAGCAAGAAAGACAGGACTGGTCGGACTTGAAGCTTCTAAGATACCCAAGCTCAAAAAGGTGCTTGGCGAGAGATGGTATTTATTTGCACCAATATTTGTAATTGTCTATATGCTCATGAGCGGTACAACACCGATAAAGGCAGCTCTCTACGGAATATATTCATCAATATTGGTGGGAGCGGTTAAAAAAGAAACCAGAATGAACTTGAAGATGCTGCTTGAAGCACTGGAAGCAGGGGCAAAAGGTGCATTGGGCGTCGCAATAGCCTGTGCTTGTGCAGGTATAATCGTAGGAACTGTAACTCTTACAGGTTTGGGCCTGAAGATGGGTAACGGCCTTGTGGCATTAGCGGGGGGACGGCTTCTGCCCACCTTGTTTCTGACGATGATATCATCTCTAATACTTGGGATGGGTGCCCCGACAACAGCAAATTATATTATTACTTCCACAATAGCGGCACCGGCACTTCTGAAGCTGGGGGTACATCCCTTGACAGCCCACATGTTTGTATTCTACTTCGGAATAATTGCTGATATAACACCTCCGGTTGCCCTTGCTGCTTTTGCAGGTTCTGCAATAGCCAAGAGCGATCCGATAAAGACTGGAATAAATGCAAGCAAGCTTGCCATTGCAGCATTTCTGATACCATATATATTTGTTATCAATCCTCAATTGCTGCTGATAGATACATCGGGGTTTGAAATAATTCAGATTACAATTACATCCTTAATAGGTATGTTTGGAATCGGCATGGCTATGGAAGGCTTTATGTTTGGAAAGGTAAATCCTGTACTTAGAATATTTTTTATGGCCGGAGGGCTTTGCCTCATTGATCCGGGCGTGTATACCGACTTGGTAGGCATTGTAGTAATCGGATTGGGATTGGCATATCAGTGGTATAAGTATAAAAGGCCTGCAGCAAAAAGTATTTAGCCGAGATAGTAAGGAAGAGTTGATTTTGATATCACTCTTCCTTTTCAAATTCTTCCAAATACTTTGCTTTATCGGCTTCAACCAGAGGGAGAACCCTCTGCAGCTCAGCCTTATGGATCTCAAGAAGTTCATTAATGATGCTCTCTATTTTGCTTCTCTCTTCAGTATATTTAAGCTTGACAATCCATCTGGGGTTGTATTCTCCTGACCCGTCCAGAAGCTCAATATTGAATTTGCTGAATACCTCCTCATTGTATAGGTCATATATTCCATAGTACTGATAATCCTCAACTTCAGCTGTGGTGAAGACAAGAAATATGAAGTATTCTCCCTCTTCCTCAGAGAGATATGCATTTTCTATCAGCTCAGGGCCCGAATCAATTTTATAGGAATCTATCGTTTGGGTAAAAAAACCGGTTTCCTTATCCTTTTCCATAAGTACAAGAATGTTGTATTTGTCCATTTGATTACCTCCCGGGCA
>JAGOLK010000053.1 GCA_017994115.1 Clostridia bacterium
CTCCCCGCTGTGCAATCTCATAGTTCTGACAAAAGCTGCACCTGAGGTTGCAGCCAACAGTACCTAAAGACAGGACATATCTGCCCGGGAAAAAATGATAAAGAGGCTTCTTCTCCATGGGGTCCATTGCAATCGAAGAGATTTTCCCATAGTTATGAGTATAGAGAATACCTTCGATGTTGTTCCTTACTCTGCAAATTCCGTATTTGCCCGGTGCAATGGTACATTCGTGAGGGCAGAGCCTGCATATGACATTGCCCCCTTCTTGTTTCTCATAATGCTTTGCTTCTTTCAATTGATCCATAATGAATCACTCCATATGCTGATAATGCCTTATCACTTCAAAACGCTCCATTTTATAAGGTTCGCCGGGTCTGATGCCTGCCTTCTGCAGTGCTATACTCACTTGATAATCAACGGTATCCACGCCTTCCAGATTGGGAAGCAGCAAGCCGGATTTGTACCCGCTTCTCACAATAACACCATACCTTTTTACATCAAGCTCATCTTTTGTATTGATGGGCTCCGGTTCTCCCAATACATCCACTGAATAGAACAATTCAGAAAGCTCACTTTCTTCTACCGGCAAAAACCGGGGATCTCGGGTTCCCGCACTGATTGCGTTTTGGATGATTTCCATAGCAATATTTTTTGTGGTAGGCTTTATGGTACCTATACAACCTCTGAGTTCGCCATATTTCTTTAACGAAACAAAAACTCCCGCCCTGCGTGTGTTCATTTCATCAGGCAAGCCTTCAGGCACATCTATTTTGCGCCCTGTTCTCACATAAGCCTCCAGAGTATCTATAGCCAGCTGCACATATGGATCGCTGCTCTTTACAGTCTTTTTATCCGTACACGCCTCTGCGTGAATCTCGGCCACGCAATAGCCTACGCCGAAGGGGCCTTCATAGGAAATTATCTCTCCCTTTACGCTGCAGCCATCCAGACAGCCCATAAGCACAACAGTGGAATTATAGGCACATTCCCCTGCAGCCTCCAGAAGGTCGGCAGGCATGGAAAGCAGTCCTGTGACATCTCCTTCTTTTATGATTTTCATATACTTTTTATCATATTCTTCTCCTCGGGGATTAAAACCTGCGGGAGCATTTTTTGTAAGCCTGTGGGAAAGATCTCCGCTTGCAATTATGACTGCCCTTCTGTCAAGCTCAGCCACAGCATCCCTAATGGCAATACCAAGCTTGTAATGCTGCTCCCTTGAAAGAAGGCTGTAGGTTATATGCACCAGCTTGAAATGCCTGTATTTCTTGCTCACAAAATAAAGGGGGACCATGGCACCATGATCTATTCCGGGCGCAACTCTGTATGTCTTTTTTACATCCTCATGCATGGGAATGCAGTATGCTTGTTTTTTATCAGCCTGCTCCATTATTTTGTCCGCCAGCTCCAAGTCATTGTCAAAGCTCAGCTTTGTCCCCGGGGCTCCAAACCTGGCCAAACTCCCCTCCAGCCTTTCATCCGCCGCAATAACCATTGCATCTTCGTACATCGCACCATGAGGTGTTATAAGCACTATAACGTCCGGTTTTATTTCAGCGATGCGCTCTGAAGCTTCCAGAGCACCGGCAACTGAATTTGAAACCTTTTTGGCCTCACTTCCCCCAACTTCCTCTACCATAATAGGAGGATGCGGAAAAATGAAAGCACCTGCTATCTTACCCATCTTCTTTCCTCCTTCTGACGCTTCATATATTTCCATTTTTTAATATTCCCCGGCAGATAATATTAATCCTTCCAAGACAAATTGCCGCACAATTTTCCTATTTCAATTATACAATTTTTGAAGGATTAATTCGATTTCAATTCATAAATTACGGTTAATTATTGAAATGAAATGAGATTTTTTTCACAAAATAACGATAAAAACTATCGCATTTCTTTGATATATATTATATAATGATAATGAATATTATTATATTAATATTTTTTATTCTTTAAGAGTTAATTATATACAAGGGGGTATTGTTTTGCCGGATTTAAAGAGAATAGTCATACTCGGCGCAGGCTACGCTGGAGTCGAGGCAGCTAAGGTTCTGGGCAAGAAGTTTAAAAAGGATGATAGCGTTGAGATAACTTTAATTAATGATAATCCTTTCCAGACTCTTCTTACTGAGCTGCATGAAATTGCCGGACGTAGAACAGAAAAGGAAAGTGTAATGGTAGACCTTTACAAGGTATTTAAGGCTACCAAAGTCAATTTTGTAAGAGACAGAATAGAAAGCATTGATTATGAAGCAAAAACTCTGACATCAAGCAAAGGAACATACAGCTATGATTACCTTGTGCTTGGCTGCGGAGCAGAACCTGCATACTTCGGCATCGAAGGTGTTAAGGAATATGGTTATACTATATGGTCCCTTAAAGACGCCTTGAAAATCAGAGAGCAGGTCTTAAAGAGCTTTGAAGCTGCAAGGGATGAAAAAGATGCAGCAAAGAGAAAAGAGCTGCTTACATTTGTTGTAGCTGGGGCAGGCTTCACGGGAATTGAAACTGTAGGTGAACTCTTCGAATGGAAAGATGTTTTGTGTGATGAATACGGAATCGATCCGAAGGAAGTTACAATATATAATGTTGAAGCAATGCCGACTATATTGCCGATTTTAAGGCCAAGCCTTCAGGCAAAAGCTGCAAGCTTTCTTACAAAAAATGGCGTAAAGCTGATGACAAATTCGCCTATAGTCAAAGCAACACCTGACGGTATCGTTCTTAAAGACGGTCAGGAAATAAGGACAAAGACTCTTATCTGGACTTGCGGTGTACAAGGCAACAGTTTCACAGCGTCATCAGGACTGACTCCGGGCAAGAGAAACAGAGTACAGGTTAATGATTACATGCAGAGCATGGACAAAGAAGAAGTATATCTTGTCGGTGACAACGCATATTATGAAATTGACGGAAAGCCGATACCGCAGATAGTTGAAACGGCTATTCAGACAGGCGAATGTGCGGCTCACAACATAGCAGCGGATATAACCAAGACCGAAAAGAAAAAATTCAAGCTTAACACTCATGGCTTTATGGTTTCCATTGGAAGCCACTACTGTGTAGCGGAGCTTATGGGCACACCCTTGTCCGGCTTCGCCGCCATGGCTATGAAGCACCTTGTTAACCTTCACTACTTGTGGGGAGTCGGCGGTGTAAGGCTCATATGGAACTACCTTCTGCACGAATTCTTCCATATGAAGAACAACAGGGCTTTTGTAGGCGGACATCTGGCACACAGGACTCATACTTCCTGGCTGGTGCTTCTGCGTTTATACGTCGGCGTAATGTGGTTCCTTGAAGGTTGGAAAAAGGTACAGGAAGGCTGGTTGAACCCGGCCAATATCAAGATAGTATCGGTTGCAGGAACTTCAGGTGCATCAGCAGCAGAAGCGGCAGCAGAAGCCGTGACAAGCGCTTCGCAGGCAGCGGGAGCTGCCGGAGAAGCTGCAGCGGCAGCAGGGCCGGTGCCGATACTGGCTGAACCTCTGGGAATATATCAGTGGTTCCAGGATACATTTATCATGGCTAACCCGTTCTTCTTCCAGGCAGTTGTTGTATTGATGGAAGTTGGAATAGGTCTTGCACTTATGGCAGGCCTCTTTACATTCTTTGCATCATTGGGCTCATTATTCCTGACTGCAAACTTTATTGTATCTGCAATGGCAGGCTACGACATACTCTGGTACGTATTCGCCTCCATTGCCCTTATGGGCGGCGCAGGAGGAGCATTCGGCCTTGACTACTATGTACAGCCCTGGATTAAAAAGGCTTGGAAAAAAACGAAGTTTGCCCAGACAAGTTATTTGTACTTCGATTAATTCAAAATAATAAACACAAATTGAGGGTACTTCTTAGGGATTTTAACCCCTGATAAATATCGGCATAGTTTGGTATGTATTTACCGGCTATGCCGATTTTTCTTGTTCCGGGGCAGAATATAGTTCATAATCTGGTGTATCTGCATGATTATGATATGGGTTACTAATAAAAGGATTGTCTGCACTAATCACTCCTTTACTTGTTTTATCATACTATAACTAAAAAGATGTGTCAGATAACAACACAACATAAGAAAGACTGCACTTTATGAATATAATGCCATTTATATTAAATACTAATGATTAGAAGTTTAGCAGAGAAACAATGTTAAAGGAGGATTTCTGATGGAAGCGGGAGTAAGAAACAGAGTATCAGGTGAAATCGAAGCAATAAAAGCTGACGAAATCATGGCGGAAGTCAAGATGAGAGGCACATGACAGGATAATACCATGAGATTCACGTCCGTGATGACGAGAGAAAGCCTTGAAGATGCGGGTTTTAAGCAGGGCGACAAAGTTGATGCCCTGGTTAAAGCAATCAATGTAGTTTTTGTAAAACATTAAAGCTTAAGAGGGCAAATTTCCCTCTTAAGCTTTATTCAAATACTTTATGTTTACTTCATGTTTTCCAATTTTTGCGTTGGTTTGACATATTACTTGACTTATTATATAATATGCATTATGTAAACACAAACATTTGCTGAATCCCGGCTTTGCCGGGTACGGAGGAACCAATTCTGGGGTTAATCCATGGACAACCATGGTAGGGAACCTTCTGTCCCAAACCCGACAGCTAACTTCGGAGGCTAAGTTTTGGAAGGAGTGTATTGTGTATGAAAAAGAATCTTAAAAGTATTATTTGTGTTACTATTATTTGTTTGCTTTTAGTTGGACAAACCATAGGTGTTTTTGCGGATACCTATTACGGTTTGTTAAAATTCGGAAGCAGAGGCACTGCTGTAGTAAAATTGCAGCAAGCACTAAAAAACAAAGGGTTTTCACCGGGAGCAGCCGATGGTATTTACGGCAAAATGACGGAAAATGCAGTAATTAAGTTCCAGCAGGCAAATAAGCTCAGGATTGATGGTATTGCAGGCAGAGAAACTCAAAGCAGGCTTTTTGCAACTACTGCCGTCGCTTCAAGGGGGACAAGCTATACATCTACAGACCTGTATTGGCTTTCAAGAATAATCAATGCCGAAGCGGAGGCTGAATCCTATACAGGGAAGGTTGCCGTAGGCAATGTTATTTTGAACAGGGTAAAGTCAAGTTCATTCCCTAATACGGTTAAGGGTGTAATATTCGAGTATTATAAAGGCATCCCGCAGTTCAGCCCGGTTGCAGACGGTACTATATATAATGATCCGAATGCCGACAGCATAAAAGCTGCAAAAGCCGCATTTAATGGGACAAGCTATGTGGGAAATGCAACTTATTTCTTCAATCCGGATAAATCAGAAGGTACGTGGATCGTAAATAATAAGACCTTTGTTAAAAGAATTGGTAACCATGTGTTTTACAAATAAAACTTGAAAAACCGGCATAGCCGCCTATTGCGGCTGTGCCGTTTTTCGTTGGCCTTAGGACAGTATTTGTGGTATCATATCAATAGTTAATATTGGTAAAAAAATTTCGGCTTCATATAGGAGGGGTTTTGGGTGTGCAGATGTGAGCATAAAAAAAGCCACGCAAATTGTATAGAATGTGTGCCGATATTCGGAAGCCTAAGCCGCGAGGAGATGCTGGAGATCGCCAATATCACCTCCGCTAAAACCTTTGAAAAAGGCGATATGGTATATATGGCCGGCGATAAAAGCAGCAATCTTTATGTCCTGCATACCGGCAGAGTGAAGATTTCAAGGCTGGGCATAAGCGGTAAAGAGCAGGTAATCCGTGTGATCGGGCCAGGTGAGTTTATGGGCGAACTTTCTCTGTTTGGGTCCTTGCCCTTGACCGATAACGCAGAGGTATTGGAAACCTCAACCATGTGCGTAATTGAAGGGCCAAAGCTCAAGGAGCTTATGGCAAAGTATACTTCCATTGCCTTTAAGGTGATGGATGAACTGAGCAAACGATTGGAAAAGGCGGAAAACCTGATAGAAGCTATTAGCCTGAATTCCGTAGAACAGCGTTTGGCGAAGGCTTTACTAGCTTTAGCTGGCGGGAAAAATGAAGTTTCTTTGAATATGACCAAAGGAGATTTTGCCTCTCAACTGGGTATGAGCCAGGAGACCTTGAGCAGAAAACTGGCTGTATTCCAATCAGAAGGCATGATCGAGCTGAAAGGCCATAAGAAAATCGTCATTTTGAACAAGGCCGGGCTGGAGGAAATCAGCGCAGCTGTTTAAACACTTGTTCTCTTCCAGAAGGAAGGCATACCGAGAAGCAAGATGGGATATATCTCCAATCTCCCTATAATCATACACATTGATAATACTATCTTGCTTAAATTCGACAGGGTCGAATAGTTGCCTATTGCACCTACAACGCCGAAACCGGGTCCCACGTTGCCAAGAGTCGCAGCCACAGAAGTTATTGTAGTTGCCCAATCAAGGTTATCAAGGGAAACAACAAGGACAGCGGCTATGAAAATTAATATATACATGAAAAAGAATCCCAATATCTCGGATATTGTCTTTTCATCAACAGACCTGCCTTCTATTTTTACTGAATATACCGCCCTGGGATGAATAATTTGCATAAGCTCTCTTTTCATAACCTTAAACAACAGCAGGAACCTGATATTCTTTATTGAACCACTTGTGGAACCTGCACAGCCACCAATAAACATCAGCATGAACAATATGATTTTACTGAACATTCCCCATTCTTCAAAATTTGCTGAAGCATAGCCTGTTGTACTTATAATGGTTACTACCTGAAAGGATGAATAGCGAAGGGATTCTCCTATTGTACCGAATACGTTCCCGTGAAGATCTAATGTGACTAAAATTATTGATAGCAGTACCACCCCGGAATAAAAGCGGAATTCCTCATCTTTTAATGGCGCCTTAAGATCACCCTTCAGCATCTGATAATACAATGTGAAATTAGCAGCACAAATAAATGTAAATACTGTTATAATTATCTCTGCCGGCAAATTATCATAGCCTCCTACACTGGAGTTCATACTTGAGAATCCGCCTGTTCCAACCGTACCAAAGGTATGTATGGCTGAATCAAAAAGAGGCAATCCTGCCATTCTCAGCATGATGATTTCTACTATAGTTATCACTATATATATACCGTACAAAATTTTAGCCGTTTGAGCTACCTTAGGCACGATTTTCCCCGGAGCAGGTCCTGGACTTTCCGCCTTCATCATTTGCATTGCACCGGCACCTGCCAAAGGAAGGATAGCTAAGGTCAGCACTATGACACCCATACCGCCGACCCAGTGAGTAAAGCTTCTCCAAAAAAGTATACCCTTCGGAAGCCCTTCTATTTGTGTAAGTATGCTTGAACCGGTAGTCGTAAATCCGGAGCTCGCTTCAAAAAAGGCATCAATGTATGAAGGTATGACACCGCTGATTATAAAAGGAAGAGCGCCGAATAATGACAACAGAATCCACCCTAATGCAACAATGGCAAAGCCGTCACGAGCATATATCTCAATCTTGCTTGATCTGATAAAAATTAACGGGATACCAGCCACGGCAGTAATCAATATGCTAAGAGCAAATGCAGCAGTATCTCCCCCTCCATAATAGATTGATACTGCCAGTGACGGCAGCATCAGCAGTGCTTCACAAAACAGTATTATACCCAATATTCTAAATACTACTTTATAGTTCAATTTATATGCCTCCTGTAAAATTTGCAGTTGAACCTTTCCTATAAATTAGTCTTCTTCCAAAATGAAGGAATTCCAAGCAGCAGAATTGGGTAAATCTCCAGTCTTCCTATAATCATGCACAAGGACAAAATTATCTTACTTAAATCCGAAAAGGCAGAATAATTCCCCATTGGCCCTACAATACCAAATCCCGGTCCTACATTCCCAAGAGTCGCGGCTACTGCCGTCGTTGTTGTCTCCCAATCCATATTGTCAAGTGAAATGACCAGTATGGCTGTTATAAAAATCAATATATACATAAAAAAGAAACCCAGTATCTCAGATATTGTTTTTTCTTCGACAGTCTTATTCCCAAGTCTTACCGTATAAACCGCCCTTGGGTGCATAATCTGCAGCAACTCCCTTTTCATAATCCGCAGAAGCAGCAGAACCCTGATGCTCTTTAAAGCTCCTCCGGTAGAACCTGCGCATCCCCCAATAAGCATTAATATGAAAAGAATAATTTTACTGAACATCCCCCAATTATTATAATCTGTTGTAGCAAATCCCGTTGTAGTTAAAACCGAAACTACCTGAAAGGATGAATGGCGCAGTGATTCCCACAGGGAGCTGAACATATCGCCATTGAGATTAATAGTAATTAGTACAATTGATATTATTATTGTACTGCAATAAAAACGGAACTCATCATCTTTCAAAGGGGCTTTAATATCGCCTTTCAACATTTGATAATATAAAGTAAAATTCGTTCCGCACATAAATGTAAAAATTGTAATAATAATCTCTACAAATATATTATTATAGGCACCGACACTGGCATTCATATTGGAAGCCCCACCTGTACCCACAGTGCCGAAGGTATGGATAAATGCATCATAAAGAGGCATTCCTGCAAATTTCAGCATGATAATTTCCAACATAGTAAAAGCTAAGTAAATTTTGTACAAAATTTTTGCTGTCTCTTTTACTTGGGGTACAAGCTTCCCGGGAGTCGGCCCGGGATATTCCGCTCTCAGCATTTGTACCGTACCTGAACCAACGGAGGGTAACATTGCCAAGGTCAGCACTATGACTCCCATTCCTCCTGCCCAGTGGGTAAAGCTTCTCCAAAACAGTATACCTTTGGGCAGGTCTTCTATATGAGTCAGAATACTTGCACTAGTTGTTGTAAAGCCGGAAACTGCTTCAAACAGGCTATCAATGAATGATGGTACCACTCCGCTGATTACATAGGGAAGAGAACCGAAAAACGACAGCAGTACCCATCCCAATGCAACAATGGCAAACCCGTCACGGGCATACATAACTTTCTTGCTGGTTTTTATGTAGGACAAAGGAATCCCAAATAATCCTGTTATCAGAATGCCAAAGAAAAAAGCGTTAATATCCGTTCCTTGATAATATACTGCCACAGCTAATGGGAGAATCATCATCAAAGACTCGCATACCAGCAGCATTCCAAGGGCTTTAAATACTACTCTAAAGTTCAATTCAGCATCCTCCTAAGAAACAGCAGCTACTTCATCCAAACTGGATATATTTTTATTTTTCGAAATTACAATGACCCTATCTCCTTCTTTGATAATGTCATTTCCATGAGGGATTACTACTTCATTCTTTCTTACAACGGTAGCAATAATAGTATCCTTGGGAATCCCCAGCTTCTTAAGTTTTGTATTTAATATTTTGCTTCCTGACTCTGCGATAATTTCAGTAATTTCTGCCTGTCCCTCAATAATCCTGTATAATGACTCAACATTGTTTCCGCGCACATATTTCAATATCTGGTTGCTGGTAATCTGCTTGGGGCTTATTACACTGTCTATACCCAGGTTTTTAATGATGCTGATATAGTTAATTCTGCTTGCCTTGGATATGACCTTTTTAGCACCATTCTGTTTCGCTATCAGAGCTGCCATCATGTTTTCCTCATCCATTCCGGTCACTGCAATAAACGCATCCATCTCATCAATATTTTCAGATCTCAGCAGTTCTTCATCTGTTCCATCCCCATTGATTATAAGTGCTTCCGGTATCAATTCCGATAATTGAATACACTTTTCCCTATCTATCTCAATTACTTTGACCTTCATACCCACTTCTGCCAAAAGCTTTCCCAGGTAAACAGCAATTCTTCCTCCGCCTACAATCATTACGTTTCTAATCTTATGAGGAACTTTGCCGAATATCTTGCAAAAATTATATAGGTGTGAAGGTTGTCCTATAAGATAAATACTGTCATTCTCGTTAATTATGAAATCCCCGTTGGGCACGATAACTTCATCATCCCGTATTACAACTCCAACCAGAATAGAGGATTCGAACTTGCTGCCCATGTCTTTAAGGCGCATGCCCACCATGGGCATATCTTCCGTAACCTTTATTTCAATCATTTTAACCCTGCCCTTGGCAAAGTTTTCAACATTGATTGCAGAAGAGAAGTTCAGCACGTTTGCAATTTCATCTGCAGCAGCCTGTTCGGGATTTATAATAAGGTCAAGCCCAAGCTCTTCTTTGAGCAGTAAAAGCTCATGGCCATATTCATGGTCTCTTATTCTTGCTATTGTATGTTCCACTCCCAATTTCTTGGCAGTGAGGCAGCAGACCATATTTACTTCATCACTGTTTGTCACCGCAATTAACAAATCAGCAGTATCTATTCCCGCCTCCATGAGAATATTTGTACTTACTCCGCTTCCTTTGATGCAAAGCACTTCAAGATTTTCTTCCGCTTTGCTCAAAGCAGCATAATTCTTGTCTATAATAATTACATCATGATTACTCTTTGATAAGTTTTCCGCCAGATTATACCCGACTTTTCCGGCGCCTATAATTATAATTTTCATTCCTTAAGCCCCCATATATATGTTTTACTTTCAATGTTACATCCTAAAAATCACGCTGTTTTTAAAGAAATTGTCAAATTGTGCCTTAAGCTCATTGACTATTTCAGCCTTATCAGTCATCACTGAACACTCAAAAGCAGTGCTCAGCATATTAAAACTGTTCAGCCTGCTGGAGAAGGAAAGTATAAATGCGCATTCGCCTATCATTAGTACATTGTTTGTCATTAAATTGTTGACCCGCACCTGTCCTTCAGCCTTGCATAAGTTTCTAAGCAGAGTAAGGGATATATTGCCCTTGAAAAGCAGTTTTGGTATAATCACTCTGCAAGTACTGCTGAATTGTTTATCCATAATTAATCCGATTATATCCTCATAAATCGACTTTGTCCATACCCCAGAAACCATAATATCAAGTTTTGGACTATTGTTCAATAGGATTTCTACTTCGTCAATAAGCTGCTGTCTGGATGAAATATATCGAGTATGGCTCCCCATGGCACACCTCCAAACTTTTCTCATTAATAATAAATATGAAACTATAATATCATTCTACAGATAATGACAGCTATAAGCAAGCTTAACATTCCAAAAAAACTCCTGCCTATTTTTGATTTGGCAGGAGTTTTTTTCAATTGCTATATGTTTTGAAACAAAGCCGTTGATAGATACCTTTCTCCCGTATCCGGAAGCAGTACTACAATATTTTTGCCGGCACTGTCAGGCCTCTTTGCAGCTTCCGTTGCTGCATGCAACGCTGCCCCCGAGGAAATGCCGATCAATATGCCCTCCGCAGCCGCAAGCTTTCTGGCCGCTGCAAAGGCTTCCTCGCTTTTTACCTTAATAATCTCATCTATAATAGAAGTGTTCAATACATTCGGAACAAAACCTGCGCCTATACCCTGCAGCTTGTGAGGGCCCGGTGTTCCCCCCGACAATACCGGTGAATCGTAAGGTTCCACTGCAATTATCCTGATATCGGGATTCTTTTCTTTAAGCTTCTCACCGACTCCTGTGACAGTTCCGCCGGTACCGACTCCGGCAACAAATATATCTACCTGTCCCTCGGTGTCTCTCCAGATTTCTTCTGCTGTTGTATTCCTGTGAGCTGCTGAGTTCGCGGGATTGTTAAACTGTTGCGGCATAAATGCATTCGGGATCTCAGAAACCAACTCTTCAGCTTTTTTTATGGCACCCTTCATCCCATCACTGCCGGGGGTAAGAACCAGTTCAGCTCCCAATGCTGCAAGAAGGCTTCTTCTTTCTATGCTCATTGTTTCAGGCATTGTAAGTATAAGCCTGTAACCCCTTGCTGCCGCAACAAGTGCCAGAGCTATACCCGTATTGCCGCTGGTGGGCTCTATTATTACCGTGCCCTTGTTAACAAGCCCTTTTTCTTCGGCATCCTTTATCATTGCATATCCTACCCTGTCCTTTACGCTGCCTCCCGGATTGAAGTATTCCAGCTTTGCTATAATCTTTCCTTTTATGCCGTTTTGGCTGTTATAGTTGACGATTTCCAGAAGCGGTGTATTACCGATGAGTTCAGTGATACTTTTTGATACTTTTTTCATGACAATATTCCTCCATTTTATACTATTTGTCCTATTTGAATAGTAGGTTTTGCATTAAAATATTATATGTAATACATATATGCTTCATTGCTTGTCATCCTTTTATACTCGTTTGTCAAATCCTCCAGTGTAATGCTGTCTATCACCCTGTCAATGCCTGCGTTAATTGCACTCCATACCTTTTCCCTTATACATTCCTCAATTTTGTCATTGGTTTTTTCTTCCATGCTTTTCTCGTCAATAACTGAAAGATTGCCTTCCAAAGCTCTCAATACAGCACCCACAGTTATATTTGCAGGCTTATCCGCCAAAGCATACCCCCCTTGTGCTCCCTTTATACTATTAATCAGGCCTGCTTTTCTCAGGTTTGAAAAGACCTGTTCCAGATAGCCCTCTGATATATTCTGTCTTTCGGCTATGCTTTTCAATGATATATGGTCTCCTGCAGAGTATACCGAAAGATCTACCATTGCCCTTAACCCATATCTGCCTTTTGTAGAAATCTTCATGTTTATCTCCTACTATTCCAATATGTTTTATTATGTTCATATTATAGCATCGTTTTTTAAAAATTACAATCAAAAAATGCAACTTT
>JAGOLK010000054.1 GCA_017994115.1 Clostridia bacterium
ATTGTATCTCCAATTTCCAGGATAACAATGTGATAATCCCCATCATGGTAGTTGAAGAACTGGATAGTCTTAAAAAAAGGGAGGGTATGTTGGGTTTTCACGCAAGAAGTGCTGCAAGAGAAATAAATAAGCTTCGTGAATATGGCAGTCTAAGCGAAGGAGTTTGTTTACCCGGAGGAGGCACCTTCAGAATCGAATTGGACCATCTGGAGTCCATTGAGCTGCCGGATGGTTTGGATCTTTCAAAAACAGATAATAAGATACTTGCACTGACTAAGAATCTTCAAAAGGAAAATACCGAGCAGCCGACCATACTCGTTACAAAAGACGTTTATATGGCAATAAAGGGTGACAGCCTTGGAATTATAGTACAGGACTATGAAACTGACAAGGTTTCTGTTGAATCCATATATAACGGCTATACCGAACTGATGCTTCCCTCAAAAGATATTGAGAAGATTTTCAAGGATGGGTTGAAGCTGCCTAAACAGATTGACGAAACCATTTATCCCAACGAGTTCATTCATATAAAAAGCAATGACACCTCAAGCAGCGGAGTTCTTACAATTTTCAACGGAGACAGGATAGTCCCGCTGAAGTATGCAAACAATTCCGCCTGGGGCCTTGTTCCTATCAACAGGGAACAGAAAATGGCCTTTGAACTGCTTATGGACAATAATATTCATTTTGTTACATTGGCCGGAGGCGCAGGTTCCGGAAAAACGATACTATCCACTGCAGTAGCCCTTCAGAAGGTTATTGAAGAAGAGGTTTACCGAAAAATAGTATTTATAAAGCCTGTTGTGCCGGCCGGCAATGACATAGGCTACCTGCCGGGCACTGAAGCGGAAAAGCTGAAGCCCTGGATGGGCTCCTTCTACGATGCCGTAGACAATCTTTTCGGCAACAGGTACAGGCGCAAGGAGAAGCCAAGCAAGTCAGACGCCATGGCCAAGCCCACTTTTACCGTGGATTCCTTCATCGAGGACTACAGGCAGCACGGAATTATTGAGACCAAGACTTTTACCTATATGAGGGGAAGGACGTTGTCCGATGCACTTGTGGTAGTAGATGAAGCACAGGAGATCACTCCTCATCTTGCCAAAATGATGCTGACCCGTGCAGGCTTCGGAGCCAAATTCGTTTTCCTGGGTGATCCCACGGACAGTCAGATAGACAATGTACTGGTGGATGCACGTTCAAACGGGCTTGTGTACACTATAGAAAAAATGAAGCCCTTTCAGATCACCGGACATGTAACCCTTAACAAGGTGGAACGAAGCCCTCTGGCTCAGATAGCAGAAAAATACATGTAGGGATAATGAACTTCGGACTCTTGATTAGCACTCAAGAGTCCTTTATTATAGTATTAATAATACTTTTGTGAGGGATCGCCATGAACTACAAAAGGCTGCTGGAGCTTATACTTCTTAATCTTGACGAAGGAATAATCGTTACTGACGCAAAGGCCAACATTACCTTCTATAAGGAGCCTGTTACCAACATAGGAGGTATTGACTCCCATACGGCTGTCGGAAAGAACATACTTGATGTCTTCCCCGATCTTACCCCGGAGACAAGCACCTTCTACAATGTACTGAGAACGCAAAAGCCCATAATAGAGCACATACAGCATTATACAAACTACCAGGGAAAAAAGGTTTCTACGGTTACCTCCACCATTCCCATAATAGAAAACGGGGAATTATCAGGCTGCTTTGAAATATTTAAAGATCTGACCCAGGTTATGGAGCTGTCAGAAAAAATAATGCATCTCCAGGAGAAGTTATATAAAAGCAGCAAGGGGAAAAATCAGTTCAATGAAAGCGGAGCAAAATACACCTTTGAAAATATAATTGGAATAAGTTCCTCCATTCGGCAGCTTAAATCAAAAGCCGGGCGGATAGCCGGAAGCAATTCTCCGGTGCTGGTATACGGGGAAACTGGTACAGGCAAGGAGCTTCTGGTTCAGGCAATCCATAATTCGGACCCGAAAAGGAAAAATAAACCCTTTATAGCACAAAATTGTGCCGCGCTTCCTTTCACTCTCCTTGAATCAATACTTTTCGGTACGGCTGCCGGCAGCTTCACCGGGGCAAAGGATAACCCCGGACTTTTTGAGCTTGCTCACGGCGGCACACTTTACCTGGATGAGGTGAATTCCCTTAATACAGAGCTGCAAGCCAAGCTTCTCAGAGTCATACAGGATGGAGTCGTAAGAAGGGTGGGGGCAGCAAAAACAAAAGATGTGAATGTCAGAATAATTGCATCGACAAACGAGCACCCTGAGGAGCTGGTGAAAAAGAAGCTCTTAAGAGAGGACCTCTATTACAGGCTCAATGTCATATATCTGGAATTGCCCCCTCTAAGGGAAAGAAAGGAAGACATTGATGCATTGGTAAAGCATTTTATCGAGCGCAACAATGAAAGCTTGGGAAAAAAAGTTACAGGCGTTTCCGAAGAAGTCATGAAGTTATTTGAAGAATACCCATGGCCGGGAAATGTCAGAGAGCTGGAACACCTTGTGGAAAGCACCATGAATCTTACCGATAAAAAAGTCATTTCCCTTGAAGATGTGCAGTACTATTTCGATAACAGGCTTAAGGTAGCAGCCATAAACTCAGAAAAACCTGAAAAAGACGCACCTGTAAAAAATCTTAATACCGCCTTGGCCAGATATGAAAAGGAACTTATTATTAAGGCACTTAAAGCTTCCAACGGAAATATCTCAATGGCTGCAAGGAATCTTGGCCTGCCAAAGCAGACAATGCATAACAAGGTAAAAAAGTATAATATAAAGCTGACAACAGAAATAAGGTAGTACCATTTATAGTACGACGTACCAAATATGATACCTATTCGTACCAATTTTGGTACGTCTTTTTTCTTTTATTTTCTAAAAGCCAATAGTTGCAGGCTCTTCAGATATATATGATATGGCATGTAATTTGCATAGCTTTAATAGTATAATCGGGGGTGATATTATCATATCAGGGATGATATTCAATATTCAACGGTATTCAATACATGACGGGCCGGGGATCCGGACAACTGTGTTTTTTAAGGGCTGCCCCCTTTCCTGCATTTGGTGCCACAATCCCGAAAGCCAATCCTTCGGGCCTGAGCTTATGGTCTATACCAGAAGATGCATAGGCTGCGGAAAATGTGCGGAGGTTTGCGCTCATAACGCCATATCAGACAGAAATAAGTGCATTTCCTGCGGAAGCTGCGCAGAAGTGTGCCATGCAAAGGCAAGGGAGCTTGCGGGCAGAAAGATGTCTGTCCAGGAGGTTGTTGCACAAATCGAGAAGGACAGTATTTTTTACGATGAATCAGGCGGCGGCGTCACATTTTCCGGCGGTGAGCCCCTGTCACAGCCGGAATTTCTGCTGGAGCTTCTGAAACAGTGCAAGAAAAGGGAGTACCATACTGCAGTGGACACAAGCGGATACGGAGCTGCAGAGACAATGGAGGCAATAAGCAGCTTCACAGACCTTTTCCTTTATGATCTTAAGCTCATGGATGATAACAAACACATCAAATACACCGGCGTATCCAACAAGCTGATATTGGAAAACCTTAGGCTGATTTCAAGGCTGGGGAAGAAAATTTTTATCAGGATACCGCTTATACCCGGAATCAATGATGATGAAGAGAATATAAGGGCAGCTGCAGAAGTGATACGGGGTACTGCAGGCGTAGAACAGGTTAATGTTCTGCCCTATCATAATATTGCAGCGGATAAATATGCCAGATTGGGAAAGCACAGCAGCCTTAAGGACATTACTGTGCCTTCCGATGAACATATGGAACATATAGCGGAAAAGTTTTTTAATTATGGTGTAAAAGTAAAGATAGGAGGTTGAAGCTATGAACGACAGAGTCAGGATGCTGAGACAGAGAAGCCTTGATGCTGTCCCTGCCATATCCCTGGAAAGAGCGCAAATTGTAACCGGTGTCTACAAAAAATATTATGGGAAGGTGTCCATTCCTGTCTTAAGGGCGCTGGTATTTAAGGAATTGATGGAAAACAAAACTATCTGCATCAATGAAGGTGAGCTTATAGTAGGTGAAAGGGGGCCTAAACCGAAAGCTACCCCCACATATCCGGAGCTTTGCTGTCATACTGTCGAGGACCTGGATGTAATAGACAAAAGGCAGAAGATATTTTTCAGGGTCAGCGAGGAAGCAAAGGATATACAGCGGGATGAAATAATACCCTATTGGAGAGGCAGGTCCATGCGTGACCTGATGTTTGCCCAAATGACGCAGGAATGGCACGACTGCTACGAAAGCGGGATCTTCACGGAGTTTATGGAACAGAGAGCCCCCGGCCACACAGTTTGCGATGATAAAATATATAAAAAAGGCTTCATGGGTTTTAAGGAGGATATAGAAAAACAGCTTGCAGCCCTTGACTTTGTTAATGATATGAATGCCTATAACAAGCAGGAGGAGCTTCGGGCAATGAGCATCTGCGCCGATGCAATAATAAGCTTTGGATTGCGTCATGCTGAGAAAGCCCTGGAACTAGCCCTGAAGGAGAGTAATCCGGAAAGAAGGGAAGAGCTTAAGCAGATTGCGGATGTCTGTTATAATGTACCCGCAAATGCTCCCGGAAGCTTCCATGAAGCTCTGCAGATGTACTGGTTCGTACATTTGTGTGTAATCACCGAGCTTAACACCTGGGATGCATACTGCCCCGGAAGGTTGGACCAGCACCTTTACCCCTTCTACAAAAAGGGTATTGAGGATGGTACTCTTACACCTGAAAAAGCGGAGGAATTGCTGCAGTGTTTTTGGATTAAATTCAACAACCAGCCTGCCCCCCCGAAGGTAGGCATAACCCTTCAGGAAAGCGGAACCTATACCGACTTTGCCAATATAAACAGCGGAGGCCTCAAGGCTGACGGTTCTGACGGAGTAAATGACGTAACATACATGGTGCTGGACGTAATTGATGAAATGAGACTGCTGCAGCCCAGCTCAAACATACAGCTGAGCAAGAAAAACCCTGACCGCTTCCTGAAAAGAGCTTGCAGGATAATTCGCAAAGGCTGGGGACAGCCTTCGGTATTCAATGCCGATTCGGTGGTGGAGGAGCTTGTGCGCCAGGGCAAGCGCATTGAGGATGCCAGAAACGGCGGAACCAGCGGATGTGTTGAAACAGGCGCCTTCGGCAAGGAAGCTTATATACTTACAGGTTACTTCAACCTGGTAAAGGTGCTTGAAATCACTTTAAATAATGGAATCGATCCCAGAACAGGGAAAAAAATCGGATTGGAAACCGGGGATCCCAGAGAATTTGAAAGCTATGACGAGCTTATGGATGCTTACAAGAAGCAGCTGCATCATTTTATTGAGATAAAAATCAGAGGGAATAATGTAATAGAAAAGCTTTATGCCGACCTTATGCCCGCTCCCTTCCTTTCCATTCTTACCGATGACTGCATAAAAAACGGAAAGGATTATAACGCAGGAGGTGCCAGATATAACACAAACTACATCCAGGGAGTAGGAATCGGCACTTTGACAGACAGCTTTTCAGCCATAAAAAAGCATGTATTTGATGATAAATCCTTTACAATGAATGTACTTCTCGATGCGCTCAAGGCTAACTTTGAAGGCAGGGAGGCCATGCGCCAGCTTATAATGAACAACACTCCCAAGTATGGCAATGATGAGGATTATGCCGATGAAATAATGAAGGAACTCTTTGATGCCTATTACAGTGAGGTGAACGGAAGAAGAACAGTAAAAGGAGGAAACTACAGGATAAATATGCTGCCGACCACCTGCCATGTATATTTCGGCTCTGTCACAGGTGCAACACCTGATGGAAGAAGGTCGGGACAGCCGCAGTCGGAGGGTATTTCTCCCGTACAAGGTGCCGATATGTATGGGCCAACAGCAGTAATAAAGTCGGCGGGTAAAATGGACCACATCAGAACCGGCGGTACTCTCCTGAACTTAAAATTCACTCCTGATCTGTTGAAGGACGATGAGGGCATCGACAAGCTTTCACAGCTTGTAAGGAGCTACTTCAAGCTGGACGGCCATCATATACAGTTCAATGTAGTAAGTGCCGACACTCTAAGGAAAGCACAGAAGAATCCGGAACAATACAAAGACCTTATAGTAAGAGTTGCCGGTTACAGTGATTATTTCTGTGACTTGACAGAAGCCCTGCAGGAGGAGATAATTACAAGAACAGAGCATAAAAGCTTATAGATGAAAGGGGTTAACGAAAAATTGACAGTCAACGAAAGGATCTCCCAACTCAGAAAGCTTATGAAGGAAAAAAATATCGATGCCTTCATAATTCCCAGCTTCGATGCACATCAGAGCGAGTATGTGCCGGAGCATTGGATGGCCAGGCAATGGATATCCGGCTTTACCGGCTCTGCGGGTACAGTAGTCGTTACGATGAAGGAAGCAGGCTTATGGACCGATGGAAGGTATTTCATTCAAGCCGAGAATCAGCTTAAGGGATCAGAAATTAAGCTTTTTAAGATGGGCCAGCCGGATGTGCCTGACTATGTCCAATGGATAAAGGAAGTGCTTCCTATGGGGGGAACAGTGGGCTTTAACGGCAAGTCCATGCCTGTATCCCTCTATATGGATATGACAAAAGCATACAAACCCAGGAAGTTTGCCATTGAAGCAGGCTACGACCTTATAGGGGAACTATGGACAGACAGGCCTGCAATGCCCAAGGCTCCGATTTTCATACATGATACGGTGTATGCCGGGAAATCAAGAGCAGAAAAGCTTGCTGAAGTCCGTACAGAAATGGAGAAGCTTCATTCCGAATATTACCTGATATCTGCTTTGGAGGATATTGCATGGCTTTTAAACATCAGAGGCGGAGATGTGCTTAATACACCGGTGGTTTCAGCTTATGTGCTGGTTTCCCGAACCGAATGCCGGCTTTTTATTGATGAAAGCAAGTTAAGCAGCGAAGTAAGAAATGAGCTTGAAGCGGATGGTATTGAAGTATATGACTATGAGTCAATACAAAAGGCTGTTGCTTCTCTTAATTCCGGAGCTTCCATTATAATAGACCCGGAAAAGACAAATGTATGGCTGTACAAATCAATACCCGAGGCTGTTGAAATATTGGAAATGCCGAATATCACAACGGGTATGAAGGCCGTAAAGAACAGCACAGAAATCCAAAGCCTCAGAAACGCTCATATAAAAGATGGGGTTGCGCTGGTGAAATTCCTCATTTGGCTTGACAGCAACCTGGGAAAAAATAAAATCACGGAAATCACCGTTGAAGAAAAGCTGAAGGAATTCAGGCTTCAGCAGGAGCTATCTATGGGTCCCAGCTTTAATACCATCGCAGGCTATAAGGATCATGCGGCAATAATGCACTATAAAGCCGTTCCCGGAATTGAGTACGCTTTGGAAAAGGAAGGGATGCTGCTTATTGACTCGGGAGGACAATACCTTGACGGCACAACCGATACTACAAGGACAATCGTGCTGGGGGAATTGACACAGGAGCAGAGAAAGGACTTCACTCTGGTACTCAAGTCTCATATAGGGCTGGCAACAGCCAGGTTCCTCCACGGCTGCACCTGCACCCATTTGGATATATTGGCAAGGAAATCGATATGGGAGGAGGGCTTGGACTACCGCTGCGGTACCGGTCACGGAGTCGGATTCCTTCTCAGTGTCCATGAAGGCCCCCAGGGCTTTAGGAGAACTCCGATAATAAACAGCATTGTACTTGAGCCGGGGATGATACTGACCAACGAGCCCGGAATATATAAGGAGGGCAAGCATGGGATCCGCACCGAGAACACCCTGCTTGTAACGGATGACTTTGAAAATGAATACGGCAGATACTTGAAATTCGATACTATCTCCTTCTGCCCCATAGACCTTGAGGGACTGGATATAAGCCTTCTGACACAGCAGGAGAAGGATTGGCTCAACAATTATCATAAAGAAGTGTATAATAAGCTGTCTCCTTATCTTAATGAGGAAGAGAAGGCATGGCTCAGAAACGAAACCAGGGCGGTTTAATTTAAAAAGCATATCGGATTGTGTAGTTGTCAATAAAAAGCAGACATGCTTTTGTTACATGTCTACTTTGATATTACAACTACACATATTGATATGCTTTTTTATCTGAATATCCTATCCTTGTATTTTTCAAGAATGAGCAGCAGCGGATATCCTATGAAATAGCAGGATATCAATTCCCCCAACGCCACCCAGCCTATAGTTATCAGCAAAGGCAGCTGATACAGATAATGCAGCAGATATCCGATTATAAGTCCGTTTGCAATTATCGGCGGCAGCGGTACCAGCCACTTTGCCGGCATTTTGTATGAAATGTATGCAGCAATAAGAGTCGCTGCACTCCCGAATACTACATCAAGCATACCGCCGGGGCCAAAAAAGTTTGCCACTATACAACCAACAAAAAGACCCGGTATGGCAGCAGAAGTAAAGAAGGGTAAAATGGTCAGCGCCTCTGCAAACCTAACCTGTATCTGTCCATAGCTCAGGGGCGCAAATGCTATAGTGAGTACCGCATATACGGCTGCAATGGATGCTGCATGTACCAGGTATCTGTTTTTATTCATTTATTAATCCTCCGTAGTTTTGTTTTAAGTCAGGATGGTTTCGAACTGACTGATTTAAATAGTACCATATGGTCCTTCTATATGCAATTGAAAAATATCTGTTGCCATACATGTCCTAAGAAACCTGCAGTAATTTTAATTGCCTGATTCAAACATACTTTCATCTATAATACGCTTCTTTTTAGGAACGCTTTTGATTCGATCATAAGTAACTTTCCCTTCGCAAACCTCTTTAGCTGCAATAGAAACAGGTTTTCCAGAATTACATTCTGTAAGGGGATGAGCTCCCTCAACCAATTGTCTTGCCCTCTTGCTTACTACATTACATAGTGTATATGCGCTGTCAACTTTCTTCAACAATTCGTTTGTTGTTGGATTTATCATAATCAATTTCTCCCCTTCTCCAATAATCTCCATAAATGCTATTCCATATGATACTATGCTTTTATATTTCAACATTCGCATCAATAGGCACACTTTTTAAATTAGTTATTATCCCGTGGACTTCACTTTCTTTTTCACTAACATTTAGCTGCCCGTCCAAACTAAAATTACTTACAGTGATCTTATCCCTCCAACTTCTTTTCTGATGCAAGGTGTAAAAAAATGTTAGCACTCACACGTTTTGAGTGCCAACATTTATATCATACCAGTTTGTCTTTGTTGAGTCAATATATTTCTGAAATTTCAGACACTTTTACCAATCTTTCCAATCTCTATATATCCTGTTACCGTACAGGCCTTCGGCAATCCATAGCAGCACCACCAACGCAGCAAAATCCAGCAACGCGCTGTGAAGAAAGTCATAGTTCCCCAGCCGCTGAGCCACACCGGCCTTTTCTGATATAAATTCAAATGCCAATGTAATCATAGTAAATAATATTACATTTACGAATTTGCGAGTAAACCCCGGCTTCATATAGTGTATATATACTATTCCTGCTCCTCCTCCCCACAGCAAATGAAATAAAGGGGCCCCGAAAATATTGAACAGCGGTTTGTTGTACTGGTATAAGCCAAGGGAAACAATATAGAAGTCAACCGTACTCAGGACAATAAACCCCAGCACGGCTGCAGGAATGAGTTCCTTGATGCGTTTTGGCTTAATGAATATGAACACATAAATCCAAGTGGCCAAAAAGTAAAACAAATGTGTGTACCTTAAAAACTCCATACTCTCACCTCACAAATATGGTGAGGAAATTTTGCAAAAATTATACAGTAAGCTTATAGTGTAAAAAACAACACAGAAAAGCTGCTGCAAAACTAGAGTCTGCAGCAGCTCCTTCTTACGGTTTGTTATCCCAAAAACTTTTTCACAGTATTTCTAATCAAGTCATCATCAGATATGAAGGGCAGCGTTATATGGTCCTTCCCTTCCTGAGATTTATTGTATTCAATGCTTGTTGTTATGGAATTCTCATTTCTTGCCCAGGATCTTCTTGCAACTCCGCCCATAACATCCCAAAGCATTGCATTCTTTATTATTTCATCAATACGTTCGCTTCCGTCAAGCACCAGTCCAAAGCCTCCGTTTATCGCCTTTCCTATACCGACTCCGCCGCCGTTGTGCAGAGCGACCAGGCTCATACCTCTTGCGGCATTTCCTGCAAAACACTGCACCGCCATGTCTGCCATTATATTGCTTCCGTCTTTTATATTAGAAGTCTCCCTGAAGGGGGAGTCGGTTCCGCTTACATCATGATGGTCGCGTCCCAGCATTACGGGCCCTATTTCCCCTTTTCTGACCATTTCATTAAATTTAAGCGCTATCTTGGTCCTTCCCCATGCATCCTGATAAAGGATTCTTGCCTGGGTTCCGACAACCAGCTTGTTCTTTTCGGCATCTCTTATCCACACCCAATTGTCCCTGTCCTGGGCTCTTCTTGTAGGGTCAATACACTCCATTGCTGCATGATCCGTCTTTATCAGGTCCTCATGCTTTCCGCTCAGGCACACCCACCTGAAAGGCCCGTAGCCGTAATCGAAAAGTTCGGGGCCCATGATATCCTCAACATATGAAGGGAATATGAATCCGTCTTTTTCATCAACACCGTTTTTTGCTATTTCCTTTGCACCAGCATCATACACCGCTTTCATGAAGGAATTGCCGTAATCGAAGAAATATGTTCCTTTATCTACCAGCTTCCTAATAAGCTGGAAGTGATGCTTCAGGCTCTTATCCACCAATTTGCAGAACTGCTCCCTGTCCTCTTTAAGCATCCTGGTTCTTTCATCAAAGGTCAGTCCCTGGGGACAGTAACCGCCGTCATATGCGGCATGGCATGAGGTCTGGTCCGACAGAAGATGAATCTTTATATCATTGTTGACTGCATATTCAAGCAAATCTACTATATTCCCATGATATGCAATGGATATTTTATCTTTTTTCTTCAGATAATCCTCTGCTATGCTGAATACTTCCTGAAGATCAGAGGAAACTCTGGATATCCAACCTTGATTAAGTCTTGTTTCTATTCTTGAATAGTCAACCTCAGCAACTATTCCCACTCCGTTTGCTATCTCCGCCGCCTTTGGCTGAGCGCCGCTCATGCCTCCAAGCCCCGAGGTCACGAAAAGATAACCTCTCAGATCCTCATCGGGTCCTATGCCGAGCTTTTTTCTTCCCGCATTAAGTATTGTGTTGAAGGTTCCGTGCACTATCCCCTGGGGCCCGATGTACATCCAGCCCCCTGCTGTCATCTGCCCGTAGTTTGCTACTCCCATCTGCATTGCATAGTGCCAGTCCTTCTGGTTGTCAAACATTCCCACCATAAGTGCATTGGTAATGATCACCCTGGGATCCGTAGGCTTTGAATGAAACAACCCTAAGGGATGCCCTGATTCCACAACAAGGGTCTGATGATCGGTCATTACTTCAAGATATTTCTTTATAAGCCTGTACTGCATCCAGTTCTGGCATACCTGCCCCGTTTCGCCGTAGGTTACCAGCTCATAGGGATATAAGGCTACTTCAAAGTCCAGGTTATTATCTATCATTACTTGAAATGCCTTTCCTTCTATGCAGTTTCCTTTGTATTCGTCTATAGGCTTTCCGTAAATCCTGCCTTCCGGCCTGAAACGATAACCATAGATTCTTCCCCTTGTAACAAGCTCTTCCATAAACTCGGGAGCAAGCTTTTCATGAAGCTCCTCAGGTATATATCTGAGAGCATTTTTCAATGCAACCTCCGCCTGATCAGGAGTCAATGTGAAGCCCCTGTTCGGCGCCCTTCTGATGCCTTCTGCAAACTTAGGCATTTCCGGCAGCCGGTTGTCCAGCTTTATTGTCATTGCCTCTGAAATCTCATAATTCTTTACCATTTAAATTCCCCCAATGCCTGATTATACTACTATTTTATCATTTTACAGCCTATTATTTGCACAAAATATTAAATTTAGTATAGAAATTATTCCGCTTCCTTTTTCAGAATAAAAAACCTTGAAATTCAAGGTTTGATAAGAATCAAAACAGCAGTATCCACAGAACGACAATAAAGCATAAGCCTACAAAACAAGCTATAATTACCGGTAATTTTGGACCGAAGGGTTCTTTCTTGTGTTTCCCCTGAATATACTTGGCTCTATTGTCATATGCAATATGGTGCTCCTCTTTTACTTTCTCTTTTTTTATTTCAGGAGTCTCTTCCTTCATTTCCTCATGCTGCTCTTTCTTCGTCTCTTCAGAATTCTCACCGGTCTCAGAAGGTTCTTCCGTCTCAGGAAGATTTTGCATTTCAGGAGGCCCTTGTATCTCAGAAAGCCCTTGCATTTCAGATACCTTGATGAACTTCCTGTTACCAAACTTCAGCACATAGTCCTCAGGCCCGATTACCCCTTCTCTGACCATCTCAACAATATCCTCGTAGGTATAAGGCCC
>JAGOLK010000055.1 GCA_017994115.1 Clostridia bacterium
TCACTTCATTGGTAAAGTCCATTTTCATTTCTTGCTTTACAATTCTCTCTTCGACTCTTGTTACTGCAATCGTTGTTTCTCCCGTAATTGCAGTAACCAAACCGGGCGAAACCCTGTCTTTCTCCCCCAGCTTTATCTGAACTTCCCCTAAGGCGCTTTTCACATCGGGAGCAGTAGTCAGGATAATAATATCCTTACCATCTGAATTAATTGTAACCTTCTTTGCCCTGGATATTTTTATATGCGTTCCGTCTTCAAGCTTTTCCGTCATACCCAGGTTTATCTTATCCTGTGGTATCAGTTGTATATTATTTTCTTCCAGCACATCGGATACAGTATCCTTAAAGGTACTTACAACTTTTACTCCTCCAATATCTTCAATTGTAATATCTTTTTTCATCGCACTGTAGACATAAGATGCAGCGAGTATCAAACATATTGCAGCGACAGCAATAAGCTTGATTGAAAATAAACTCTTGAAATCCTTCAAGTTTATTTTCATCGTTCAACCTCCTTTTTGTTTAACCGAATGTCTGTCTTGATTTTACTTTTAACATCCGGCTTACTTGCCAATACTGCCTTGAATCAAATGGTATAATGTACCATATAATTCCTGCACGCAAGTATTTTTATTTTACCTGTATTTGCTTCCATTGTCAAATTTACCTTTTCCATGGAGCATTTATACAATCCCTGGTAAATTGGGGAATATTATCATTCATATATATATTTGCCATAATAAAGCATTTTATTCACCAAAACAGCACCTAACAATAGTGTCTGACCCTGAAGCCTGCGCCAATGCCTTCTGCCATGCCTCTGCATACCTCAATATCGTAGGCTGAAATTACATCAACAACAGTAAGCCATACTTCCGGAATATATTTTATACATTCTTTCGCAAAATCCAATACTGCGCCGTAAGCTGCCTTCCCATATTCCGGCCGGCAAAGCTCCGCATAGTCCTCCGCATTTTTTGCATTCAGGCTTATAGATATTGAATCCACCAGTCCTATAAGCTCAGGTGCAATGTTCCTGTTCCATATTAAATTTGCCTGTCCGTTGGTATTTATCCTTGTTCTGACTCCCTTTTGCTTTATATGCCTGCATATCTCGATTACTTCCCTGTATCGTACCAAAGGTTCTCCGTAACCGCAGAAAACCACTTCATTATAAAGTTCCAGGTTCTCCAGGTCCGCCATTATTTCCTCAAGAATGGGTTCCTTCCGGAGCCAAAGATCAAATCCAAAACTTTCGGGATGATTCCTGACACAAAAACTGCAGTTGTTTGTACACCTGTTTGTAAGATTTATATAAAGGGCATCGTTGATTTCATAAGTAATCATTACAGTACCCCCGAAAAGTTTGATAATGCTTCGGAATATTGCTAATAAAAAAATAAGCTCGATATGAAAAACATTACATATGTTTATGCAAATTGGCTTCTTAATATGCTATATATGCTAATTTTACTATATGAGGGGAATTTAGGCAATAGTGTTTGACTTGCGGCTCGAGGTGCAGGATTGAGAATAAGAAGAGGTTGTTAAATAGCAGAAGAATAATGCGACATAGCTATGAGTTTGCATAACCGAGCAAGAGCTTGTATAGTATAGCAGGGCACACTTTTATGTATTTTGGCAACAGGCCTCTGATATGGCTTTGGTAAAAAGTTCGTAAAGCCGGCAGGAGGCCGGCTTAGGTGTCTCGGGCCATGGAGGGCCTTTTGACACCGTCAGAACTTTTCCAAAGGCTAAGCAAACTTCAGATATGCCGCATTATTCTTCTATTCCGAAAAGGCGCTTTCCGTTTTCCAAGGTCTGCCGTGCCACTTCCTCAAAGGAAATGCCCTTGATTTCCGCTATTTTCTCCGCTACAAGCCTGACATAACCGGGGTAATTCCTTTTACCCCTGTAAGGCACAGGGGTCAGATAAGGACTGTCGGTTTCGATCAGCAGCATATCAAGAGGAACCTGCTTCACCGCCTCAACTGTTTTTCTTGCGTTTTCAAAAGTCACCGGGCCGCTTATGGAGATATACAGCCCCAGCTTAATACACTCCAATGCCATTTCCGCGCTGCCGGAAAAGCTGTGCAGAACTCCCCCGACTTCTTTAATACGGGTTTTTTTGAATATATCCATTACGTCTCCGTGGGCTTCCCTGTCATGCACAATAATCGGGAGCTTCAGCTGCCTTGCAAGGTCTATCTGCTCAACAAACCTCTGCTTCTGCACGTCCCTGGGGGACAAATCATAGTGATAGTCCAGTCCGATTTCTCCTATCGCCCTTACCTTCCTGTTCCCGGCAAGGGCAGCAAGCACTCCTGCCGTTTCTTCATCCATTTCTGCGGCATCGTGGGGATGAACCCCCACTGCCGCATATATGAACTCATATTTTTTCGACAATGCGATTGCCTTAACCGAAGTCTCAATATTGCTTCCGGCGTTCAGGATCAATTCTACCCCGTCTCGCTGGCACTGTATTATTGTTTCATCCCTGTCCTTGTCGAATCTGTCATCATCCAGGTGGGCATGGGTATCAAAAAGCATTTGCGTCTCACTTCCTCTCCCTGTGGACTGCTGCCCGCAATCCCGAGTCTCGTATCTATCGTACTTTAGAACCTGATGGTATTTCTGAAAGCGGCGTAACTACCACAACAGAATCTCCGGCATCAGCTGCCAGTATCATCCCATTGGATTCGATTCCCCTTATCTTGACAGGCTTGAGGTTTGCCACCAGCACTACACTCCTGCCGACCAAGTCTTCCGGCGCATAATACTTGGATATGCCGGACACTACCTGGCGCTTTTCACTGCCCACTTCAAGCTGCAGCTTCAACAGCTTGTCGGAGCCTTCAACCTTCTCGCACTCCAATACCTTTGCAACCCTCAGGTCAATCTTGGCGAAATCATCTATAGTAATATAATTATCTTCCTTCGGTGTTTCCTGGGCAGCGTTTTCCACTCCAAACTCAACCCTTGGGAATATTATCTCGCCTTTATTTACAATAGTTCCTGCCTTTAATGCCCCAAAGCTCTTTATGCTTTCCCAGGTCTTCAAGGCTTCATCCTCTATGCCAAGCTGTTGGAATATCTTTGCAGGGGTATTGGGCATATAGGGGCTTATCAGAACCCCGGTTATTCTTAATACTTCTGCAAGATTGTACAGAACCTCTGCAAGCCTTTCTTTCTTTGACTCATCTCTGGCAAGCACCCAAGGCATTGTTTCATCAATATATTTGTTGGATCTTCCGATCAGTTTCCATATCTCAGTTAATGCATTGGAGAACAGCAGCTTATCCATTAACTCCTCAACCTTTATAGGAGTACTTTCAGCCAGTTTGATAAGCTCCGCATCCAACGGTTCTCCTGAATTCTTAGCAACCGGAATAGCTCCTTCAAAATACTTATCTATCATTGTAATAGTTCTGGAAAGCAGATTCCCAAGATCATTAGCCAAATCAGAATTCATCCTGTTCACAAGGGCTTCCTCTGAATATACTCCGTCAGAACCAAAGGGAACTTCTCTAAGCAGGAAGTATCTTATTGCATCAACTCCGTATTTTTCTACAAGTACCACCGGATCCACAACATTCCCCTTTGATTTTGACATTTTCCCGCCTTCAAGTATCAGCCAGCCATGGCCGAACACCTGCTTAGGAACAGGTTCTCCCAGAGCCATGAGCATAATAGGCCAAATAATCGTATGGAATCTGACTATTTCTTTTCCTACAAGGTGAACATCCGCAGGCCAATATCTCTTGTAGTCCGAATCATCATCGCTCAAGAATCCCAATGCCGTAGTATAGTTTGACAAGGCGTCTATCCACACGTATATAACATGTTTTTCATCAAAGGAAACCGGTATTCCCCAGTTAAAGGAGGTTCTTGAGACACAAAGGTCATCCAATCCCGGCCTTAAGAAGTTATTCAGCATTTCGTTCTGTCTGGTTTGAGGCTGTATAAAATCAGGATTTTCTTCAATATGCTTTATGAGTCTATCCTGATACTTGGAAAGCTTAAAGAAATAGCTTTCCTCCTTTGTCAGCTCGACTTCCCTTCCGCAGTCGGGGCATTTGCCGTCAACCAGCTGCCTTTCTGTCCAGAAAGATTCGCAGGGAGTACAATACCAGCCTTCATATTCACTTTTATAAATATCTCCCTGGTCATAGAGTTTTTTGAATATCTTCTGCACCGCCTCCTCATGCTGCTTATCGGTGGTTCTTATAAACCTGTCATTGCTTATCTGCATCAGTTTCCAAAGGTCCTTTATGCCGGCTACTACTTCATCAACATATTGCTTGGGAGTTACACCCTTTTCCTCCGCTTTTCTCTGGATTTTCTGCCCATGCTCATCAGTTCCGGTAAGAAACATGACATCATAGCCCAGCATCCTCTTGAACCTGGCTGCAGCGTCAGCTGCAACAGTAGTATAGGTGTGGCCGATATGCAGCTTATCACTGGGATAATATATCGGCGTAGTGATATAATACGTCTTTTTGTCTGTCATAGAAATTCCTCCTTTAAAATAAAAAAGCCCCATCCCATAAAGGGACGAGAGCTGCTCGTGTTACCACCCTGATTCTTCCCTGCCTCACGGCAGAAAACTCGACAAGTGACTCCTCCTTAAGATTCATCACTGTGCTGTATAACGTCAGCTTACCGGCACAAGCTAAGCAAATACCTCACTTGTGCAGTTCAGGGGCCATGTTGGGTTGGTTTTTTGTACCGGCTCGCACCTTTCCCGGCTCTCTTTGACAATTATGCCAACTTACTCTTCCCATCATTACTTTTATAGTCTTAATTATATGATAAAAATATACAACAATATTTGGGGAGTGTCAATATATAATATTGTTCTCCTGTTTTTCCGGCATTATTCATTACTTGGAAGCTAAAACAATATGAATCTGCACAGAAGTACCGCCGCTGCCAATCCTGCCATATCTGCAATCACAGCTGCTGCCAGTGTGTGGCGTATATTTTTTATTCCTATTGAACCAAAATATACGGTAATTGTATAAAAAATCGTCTCGGTACTGCTCATTATTATACTTGCCAGTACTCCCGCATAGCTGTCCGCCCCGCTTCTTCTCAATATATCCGCAAGTATTCCCAATGCGCCGCTTCCTGACAGGGGCTTCATAATAATAAGCGGCACTGCCTCTTCAGGTATTCCGGCTGCTGAGGTCAACGGCCTCAAAACATAAAGCATGAAATCCAATCCGCCGGAACTCCTGAGCATTCCCACCGCAAGGAGCATCGCCCCTATATAAGGCAGTATCCTGAAGGTTATCAGAAGACCTTCCCCTGCCCCCTCAATGAATGCATCATATACCTTAACTCCATTGAGATATCCGTAGATAAGTATAAGCAGTATGATAATCGGGATAATAACGTTCATCTTCTGCCTCCATATATTTTCTCAAGCAGTTTGCAGGTTATCACCCCTGCAGAAACAGCTGCAAAGGATGAAGCAACCGCCGGAAATATTATTATCCCCGGATTTGCCGAACCTGCAGACGCTCTAAGGGACAGAACCGTTGCCGGCAATATCTGTATAGGCGCTGCGTTTACTACCAGAAAAAGGCACATTGCATTAGTCGCGGTGTCCTTTCTGGGGTTCAGTTGCTGCAGCTCCTGCATTGCCTTAAGTCCCATGGGAGTAGCCGCATTTCCAAGACCAAGCATATTGGAGGTTATGTTCATTATCATAGCTCCCATTGCAGAACTTTTGGGAGGTATCCCCCTGAAAAGCAGCTTCATAAGAGGTCTGATAAAATCAGATATCTTATCCACCAATCCTGATTTTTCAGCCACCTTCAATACCCCGCACCAAAGCATCATACCCCCCAGAAGCCCAATTCCGAGTTCAACAGCAGCACTAAGAGAGGAAAATATCTCTTCAGTGAGAATTTCAAGCCTTCTTCCTGTGGCTGCAAAGGCAACAGCTACGGCTATCATATAGAACCAGAGCTTATTAATCATCAAAAAAACACCGCCATACATTTATTGATAATAAAATGTATGGCGGATATGATTGTTTTATGTGGTTTAATTTAACTGTATTTTGGCAACAAGCATGCCTTCCTCTCTTTCCTCCGTTTCATATATGCACCTGCCGTCGGGAGCAAAGACATAGCCCCCTCCCGGGAAATCTTCATCACAAGTACGTCCTGCCTGGGTTGCTGCTGCTATGAAAATTCCATCCTCTGCTGCATATTTGCCCAGTTTGCTCTTGCATTCATCCTTCCAGCAGCTGAAGCCGGGCTCCCAATCTCTGACAACTTGTCCGCCTGATAATCCGGGTGCGGCACTTTCAAAAACCAAACTGGCACCCTGATCGGCATACTCCTTAAAAATTCTGTCATCGTAAATATCCTGGCTTATTGCCAATCCAAAATTATATCCTGAATATTTAAACATGAATGGCTTAGTACCCGGACTGAACCATTTCGACTGATCACCCCGTAAAGTTCTTTTTCTGTAGCAGCCTTCTATCTTGCCGTCTTTTGCAACAAACTGAGTTATGTAGGGCTTTCCCCCGTAGTTCTTTTCTGCAAAACCTGCTATAATGATTGTCTGGTATAAGAAGCTCATATCGGCTATACGCTGAATTGAGGGATGAAACATGGAAAGCAGAGCATTAGAGTATTTCAGCGGGTTAATACAGCCGCTGATATTCATTTCAGGGAAACATACTATATCCACGCCTTTATTTCTGCATTCCTCAAGATATTTATACATGCTTATTATGTTATACTCTATTGCCCCTTTCTGACACCTCATCTGAACAAGTCCCAAGGTCAGTTCTCCCATAGTCCAAACCTCCCTCAGCAAAAGTTACATGTAATATACTTCTACACCTGCTACAAATTTCCTTTATTTTTTTTAAAAAGGAGTCATACTTTTTGCTTTAGGAAGGAAGCAAGGGTAATGAGGAATTATACAATATTAGGATCAATCTTGTTCTTCTCATTGCTGTCATGCTGCAATTCATTAATTGCGGGGCCTTCAATTATTTCCCCCTCATATGTGAATCTGGAACCATGGCACGGGCAGTCCCAGGATCTTTCCGCATCATTCCATTTCAATTCGCAGCCCAAATGAGTGCAGGTAGTATCTACCGTATGAAGCTGTCCCTTCTTATCACGGTAAATTCCCATTTTATTTCCTTCAATATCCGCAATTGCCGCCTCTCCCTTCTCAATCTCTATATCCTCCGGCACAGGCTTCAGTTTTCCTGAGGCTAAATTGGCCGCAACATCCGCATTTATTGATATAAAGCTTGTTATTGAAGGATTCAAAACAAACCTTGAGGGGTCATAAACCTCAGCCCACGGATTCCTTCCATTAAGAATCAAATCCTTTAATATCATTGCCGAAGCTGTGCTGTTTGTCATTCCCCACTTTCTGAAGCCTGTTGCCACATATATATTTTGAATCTTGGAGGTCAGCCTTCCCACATAAGGTACTTTATCAAGAGTGGTGTAATCCTGGGTTGACCATCTGAAAAGCAGTTCCTGCACATCATAGTGCTTCTTCGCGAATTCCAACAGGTTTTCATAATGACTGTGAAGATTCGTTCCATGAGCTGTCTTGTGATGCTCCCCCGAGACAATAATAAGCTCACCGCCTTCGTACTCCTGGGAGCGCAATGACCTGCCGGGGTCTTCCGCAGTAATATACATGCCCCCGGAGAATTTTCCCTTCGCCCTTACTGCAATAGCATAGGACCTATCCGGATACATCCTGGCGAAATAAAAGCCCATGCCGTCAAAGCACGGAAAATGAGAAGCAATAATAACATTATCAGCCGTGACCTTTTTCCCCAAGTTGGTAACAAGGACGCAGGGATTCCCTTTATTAATATCTACTACCCTTGTTTGTTCAAATATAAAACTGCCGCCTCCGTCTACCTTCTTTGCCAGAGCCAGAAGGTACTTGCGCGGATGAAATCGTGCCTGATCATCAAATTTCACAGCCCCTTTAACCTTGAAAGGAAGGGGAGTATTTTCTATAAATGATGATTTTATCCCTAAGCTGCCTGCAGTGTTTGCTTCATCTGCTATCTGCTGAACATATGAATCCATTAATGTAACGACATAAGCCGGCTCCTTATGAAAATCACAGTCTATTTTCTCTTGTTCTATCAAACCTGAAATAGTGCGTATTGCTGTTTCATTCGCATCAGCATATTGCCTTGCTTTTTCCTCCCCCATATAATTCTTTATCTTGCTGTATATCAGATCGTGCTGGGAAGTAATTTTTGCCGTTGTATGTCCGGTCGTGCCCTGAATAATTCTGTCAGCTTCGATTACAGCTACACTCAAGCCTTCCTTTTTCAGCATATACCCTGAGGTTATTCCTGTGATACCACCCCCTACTATTGCAACATCCACTTTGATATCATTCCCCAGAGCCGGATAATTGGTCTTAGCAGTTGATGCCATCCAAAATGACTCAGGAGGTGTATCGGAATCGATATGATATGTATCGGTACTTTTTTCCATTAACCTTTTCACTTCCTATAGCATATTAAATTTTTATACCATTATATATCATTCACAAGCCCGCAAAAAATATTCCGATAAATCCTCAAGGCTTGCAGCACACAGGCTTAAGCTATAGTGAAGATAATAAATAATGATTATTATTTTATTTTTATACACTATTGACTTTTATTGTCATAAATGTTAACATTTAATCATAGTAGAAATTGTCGAAATTTGTTGTATAATGTAAAAGGAGGAGAGTACATGAAATCTACAGGAATTGTAAGAAAGGTCGACGAATTAGGCAGAGTTGTAATCCCGATTGAATTGAGGAGGACTCTTAACATCGAGGAGAAGGACTCCTTAGAGATATACGTTGACGGCGAGCATATCATACTGAAGAAATATGAGCCGGCATGCATACTCTGCGGAAACGCAAAAGACGTAGTTCAATACAAGGGTAAGAACATTTGTCCGGCTTGCATGGAAGAATTTAAAAAATAGTATAATCAAATAAGGGGGACGTTTCTCTTGTCCTGCAAGCAGGACAAGAGAAACGTCCCCCTTTATTTTTATTCACTTACCTTATTCAAGTCATCCAAAATCTGGTCTGCATCAAACCCATGCACCATTGCAGCCTGTTCCACAGACTCTCCTGTAGCACCCGGTCAACTAAGGCAATGCATCCCATACCTCAAAAAAACTTCAGCAGTTTTAGGATTTGTTCTTAATATCTGAGCCACTGTCATATCCTTTGTGAATTGCATTTTTTGTCCTCCTTTCAAGATTACATCCTATTTTATATACTTCCTTTTTCGGGAGCTTTCTATCCTCTGCAACCTTTTTAATTGCTTCTTTTTTGTCTGTTCCTTGCTGCAAATACATTGCAATATGCTCCTCAACAGATATATTATCCCATTTCTTCAGCTCAATATCAACAAGTTCTTTTTCACTTATGCCTTCAATAATCAGTACGAATTCACCCTTTACAGCCCGCTCTTTGAAAATACCAATTACGCTGCTTATTTCTCCTCTTATGGTTTCTTCAAATTTCTTTGTAATTTCTCTTGAAACGGATATCCTCCTGTTACCAAGATATTCCATGATTTCGCCCAAAGTATCCAATAAACGATGAGGCGCTTCATACACTATTATAGTTCTTGGCTCAGCGGAGAGCTTTTTGAGCCTTTCCTTCCTCTCCTTGTTATTTGACGGAAGAAAACCTTCAAAACAGAATCTTCTTGTTGAAAGCCCCGAAACAATCAATGCCGTAAGTGAAGCAGAAGGCCCCGGCAGCGGAATTATTTCAATACCACTGTCAATGCAAAGCCTTACAAGCTCCTCTCCGGGATCTGAAATCGCAGGCATACCCGCATCAGAAACCAAAGCAATATTCTTCCCTGATTTTAATAGCTCAACAATCTCTTTGCCTTTTTCATGCTTATTGTGTTCATGATAACTTATCAGGGGCTTTCGGATTTGAAAATGATTCAGCAGCTTTATTGCCTGACGGGTATCTTCTGCGGCTACGATATCCGCTTCCCTTAATACCCTGACGCACCTCAGGGTAATATCTTCAAGGTTTCCTATGGGAGTTGCGCATAGATATAAAATACCGGTAATCATACTCTCCTCCCGTATATTCTGTGTATCTCTTCAGTATATTCTCCATTTTCATCATATATATAAAGGGGATCCATGAACTTAAGCTCCTTGTTCCCTCCTCTTGCTCCTTCAATCAATAACAGATTGGGCCTTTTGCCAATGGACGGATGTACAAATCTTATGCGTTTTGGTTCAATGCCAATATTTCTCATTTCATAGATTATATCTGCCAGGCGGTCGGTCCTATGGACCATGAAAAGTTTTCCTCCTGGCTTCAGCAATTCCCTTGCTGCAATCAATATCTCCTCCAGGCTGCACAATATTTCAAACCTTGCGATGGCTTTTGTTTCAGAAGGGTTATTTATACCGCATTCCTTTTTCATATAAGGAGGGTTGGTCACTACGCAATCATACCTTGACTTTCCCAAAAGCGTTGGTGCATCCTTAATATCCATGCACAGCACCTTGATGTTTTTTTCCAGTCCGTTTAATCTGACGCTGCGCACAGCCATGTCAGCCATATCCTTCTGAATTTCCACCGCAGTAATCTCAACAGGCCTTTTCCTGGAATATATAAGAATGGGGATTATACCGGTTCCGGTGCCTAAGTCTATAACCGAATGCTTATGCTTTATATCGGCAAAATCCGCAAGAAGCACAGCATCAACGCCATATCTGAAAGAGTGTTTTTTCTGAATTATACTAAATCCGTTCTGTAAATCGTCGACAGTCTCATCTCTTTGCACTAACTGTTCCATGGCACACCTCGCTAATCGAAAAAAAGACCTTATCGGTCTTTTTTCTAATAACTATTAATCCTGCACCGGAGCATCAACCGGGCATACATTGGCACATGCACCGCATTCGATACACTCATCCGGGTTTATTACATATTTATCATCGCCCTGACTTATACAACTTACTGGACATTCCGACTCACATGCACCGCAGCTGATGCAAGTATCCTGAATTTTATATGCCATAGTAGCACCTCCTAAATAAATTACAAATACATTCTATCACTATTCTATTATAAATAAAACCCCTTGTACTGTTTTTGTTTAATTTTTCACTAGTTGTCTTCAAGCAGTTCCAGGTTTTCTATGTCTCCCTCTATATCAGGTTCAATATCCTTCCCCGGCCTTAACTGAACTATATCTTTTACATGAAAATCCTTGATAACACGAAGGTTCCCTTCCATTAATTCCAGCTTTACCTTGACCATCTCAAGAAGTATATTGGATTCCACCACTTCACCCCGGCCTTCGGGAGTATCCACCAATGCCCCTATTTTAGGCATATATCTCCTGGCGCACTCATATGTCTCATGCTCGTATTTAAGACAACACATAAGCCTTCCGCAAATACCCGATATCTTTGTGGGATTAAGGGACAGGTTTTGCTCCTTTGCCATTTTTATGGACACAGGCGCAAAATCTCCAAGGAACGTTGAACAGCATAGGCTTTTGCCGCAAGGGCCTATCCCGCTTATCATCTTGGCTTCATCTCTGACACCTATCTGACGAAGCTCTATCCTGGTCTTAAAAACTGAAGCCAAGTCCTTTACAAGCTCTCTGAAATCCACACGTCCGTCTGCAGTGAAATAGAATATGATTTTGTTGTTGTCAAAGGTATATTCTACATCAATAAGCTTCATGCCAAGATTATGATGGTTAATCTTCTGCAGGCAAATGTTAAAGGCTTCCTGCTCTTTCAGCTTATTGTTTTCGTAGATCCTGTTGTCTTCCTCTGTTGCAATTCTCAGCACCTTTTTAAGAGGAGCAATTATTTCTTCCTCAGGTACCTCTCTTATTCCCAGTACGGCTTTCCCGAACTCTATACCCCTTATGGTCTCCACCACAACATTATCGTCAATGTTTATTTCCAAATCACCGGGATCAAAATAGTATATTTTACCGGCTTTCTTAAACCTTACTCCAACTGTTCTAACCATTATATGAATTTACCTCCGCAATATTAAATAGCATACCATCAATGCTGTTTTTTATACCAACATTGTGCTTGATATATCTATAAGTCTTATTAATTATCTCCATTATACTGTTTAACTTGGCTTCCGTCAAAAAAGAATTGTGCCT
>JAGOLK010000056.1 GCA_017994115.1 Clostridia bacterium
GGAGGAATACAAAATGAAAAAAATAACTGTGTTCGGCAGCAGGCATTGACCGGATTGTCAGCCATTGAAAGAGTTTCTTTCAAATAATGGAGTTATCTATGAATATATTGATATAACAGACAGTATGAGGAACCTGAAAATCTATCTCAAGCTGCGGGATACAAGGCCTGAGTTTGAAGAAATCAAGAGAATCGGCAGAGTGGGGATACCCTTTATAATGCTTGATAATGGGGAGAAGCTCATATTTGATCAGCCGGAATTGGATGAATTGAAATAACGAATTATTTTTATATACATGCAGAAAATATCTGTATGAAAAAAAGATTTGTTATATATGGACTGGCAGGATGGATAGCGGAGACAATATTTACGGGATTAGGATCCCTGTTCAAGGGAGATTTGACAATGCATACATGGACTTATATATGGATGTTTCCGATATATGGGCTTATGATACTTTTAGAGCCTGTCCATGACAATATAAGAAAAGCTCCGGTTGTGATAAGAGGGGGTGTGTACACTATAATAATATTTGGATTAGAATACACAACCGGATGGATTCTCAGAGAGATTATAGGAAAATGTCCATGGGATTACAGTGCATGGCCATATTCTATCGACGGGATAATCACCTTATCCTTTATTCCGGTTTGGTTTTTTGGAGGGCTCATATTTGAAAAGCTTCACGACTACCTGATACACCGCAAAATTCTGATGTAGCGGATTACCAGGCGGCAATTGCGCCGTCTGCCCTTGGTTCGGTGCCGCCAACCAAAATATTTCTCTCATCCCGCCATATGATCTGTCCTCTTCCGAAGCTCCCGGAATCAGGATTGATTTTTATATTATGCCCTTTATTTATAAGGCCCTGCACAGCATCAAAGGGGAAACCTTGTTCCACTTCAATATCCTTTTCCGCAATCCACTGCCATCTGGGTGAATCCAGGCAATCCTGGGGATTCATATGAAAATCTACGGTATTCATAATCACCTGGACATGGCCTTGAGGCTGCATAAATGCACCCATTACTCCGAAAGGGCCGATGGCTTTGCCTTCCCTGGTAAGGAATCCGGGAATAATTGTATGATAAGGCTTCTTCCCCGGGGTTATGCAGTTTTCACGGGACGGATCAGTTGAGAAATTGCAGCCTCTGTTATGAAGGCTTATACCTGTCCCAGGTATGACAATACCCGAGCCAAAGCCCATATAGTTGCTTTGGATATACGATACCATATTGCCTTCTCCATCGGCTGCCGCCAGGTATACCGTGCCCCCTTCGGGAGGCCTGCCCGGCGTGGGTATTAGCGCTTTGCTGCCGATACACTTCCTTCTTTCGGCAGCATAATTGTCAGAAAGCAATTCTTCAGGGGATACCTTCATGCTTCTGCGGTCAGCTATATATCTTATTCCGTCGGCAAATGCAAGCTTCATTGCTTCCAGTTGACGATGATATGTATCGATGGAATCCTTTTGGTCAAAATCAAATCCCTTAAGTATATTTAAAGCCATTAAGGCTACTATTCCATGGCCGTTTGGGGGGATCTCCCATACGTCATACCCGCGATAGTTAATACTTATGGGCTCGACCCATTCCGGTTCAAAAGACTCAAGATCCTTCAAAGACAGATATCCCCCGGTTTTTCCGGCAAATTCAGAAATTGCTTCTGCCAAGGCTCCCCGATAGAAGCTTTCGGCATTTGTTTCACCTATTTCCTGAAGGGTTTTTCCGTGGGAGGGTGAACTCCACAGTTCCCCCGCCTTTGGTGCTCTGCCTGATGGGGCAAAGGTATCGAACCAGTGCCGGAATAATTCATCCTTCAGGGCTATTCTATAGGTCCTGTATGCACTTTCCCAGGATTTTGCGACGGTAGGCGCGACAGGGTGTCCTTCATATGCATAAGTAACTGCAGGAGATAGAGCTTCTGAAAGAGAAAGCCTGCCAAAACGTTTTGACAGCGCTGACCATGCGGAGGGTATACCGGGAACGGTGACAGGCATCCAGCCGTGCTTGGGAATACCGCGGCTTTGGATTTTTTCGATTATTTCAGCAGGAATGGAAGCCGGTGCAGGCCCGCTGGCATTCAGCCCATGGAGTTTTCCTTCTGACCAAACAAGGGCAAAGGCATCTCCCCCGATACCGTTGGAGGTGGGCTCCACTACAGTAAGGCAGGCGGCTGCAGCAACTGCGGCATCAATGGCATTGCCTCCTTTTTTGAGCATATCCAGGCCGGCTTGTGCAGCCAGGGGATGTGAGGCGGCGACCATGCCTTTTCTTGCATATATAATATTTCTTCTTGAAGGGTAATTATATTTATGGGCATCAAACTGCATTTCCATTCCTCCCTTTGAATGCTAAATAAATTATAAAACAGCCTATTCTTAAAAGCAAATTCATCCTCAAGTTATTTAATAGTAATACCCGGGAAATTATATTATAATATTAAAGGACGAGACCTATCAGCATGGGAATAAACAGCCCTGTGAAGGAGGGGATAATAATTGGCAGTATTGGTAACGGGAGGCGCAGGTTATATTGGTTCCCACTGTGTCTGCAGCCTTATTGGCAGAAATGAAAAGGTTGTTGTTGCAGATAACCTGCAAACAGGCCACGAGGGTGCTGTGCATGGGGAAGCAAGATTTTACAAAGGGGATATCCGGGATGGGAAATTTCTCGATAAGATATTTAATGAGAATGATATTGATACGGTAATCCATTTTGCTGCCGATTCCCTGGTTGGCGTGAGCATGAAAGAGCCTCTTTCTTACTTTGACAATAATGTATATGGAACAGAAGTACTGCTATCAGCAATGAACAGGCATAATGTAAACAGAATAGTATTTTCATCCTCTGCAGCAACCTACGGTGAACCGGAGAGCATTCCCATTCTGGAGACGGACAGGACTGAACCCACTAATGCCTATGGGGAAACCAAGCTTGTAATGGAAAAAATGATGAAGTGGGCGGATATTGCCCATGGTATAAAGTATATAGCCCTCAGGTACTTTAACGTAGCCGGAGCTCATGAAAGTGGAAAAATCGGCGAGGACCACTGCCCTGAGACACATCTGATTCCGCTTATACTTCAGGTTCCCCTTGGGAAGCGGGAAAGCATCTCAATATTCGGTGATGATTATGATACTTTTGACGGCACCTGTATAAGGGATTATATACATGTAACGGATCTGACAAATGCGCATATCATGGCTCTTGAACGCTTGAGAGACGGAGCCGCAAGCACTGTTTATAACCTCGGAAATGGTGAAGGCTTCTCAGTTAAGGAAATTGTCGAGGCAGCAAGAAGAGTGACCAATCACCCGATACCGGCGGTAATGTGCCCCAGAAGGGCAGGAGACCCTTCCGCTCTGATAGCCTCCGCAAAAAAGGCCAGGGAAGAGATGGGATGGCAGCCCAGGTACAATAACATCGATGAAATTATAGCGACTGCCTGGAAGTGGCATAAGAATAATCCGGAGGGATTTAAGTGAAAGTGAACTGCGTAAAGGGCTTACCTAATACAGGGGAAGGTGCTTTGGATGTACTGTGCTGAGAATACTATGAGAATAGAAGATTATGATATAGCTCTGATAACTCTGAGTAATAACAATAATATTAAGCTGAAGCTTATGAGTTATGGGGCTTTAATCGTTGAACTTATCGCTCCCGACAGGGAAGGAAATCTTGAAAACATTGTACTTACTTATGAGAATATTAAGGAATACATCAAAAACACCCCTTACTTTGGGGCAACAGTGGGAAGGACCGCAGGCCGGATCGGAAGAGGCAGATTCGTATTGGATGGCAGGAGGTATGAATTAAATAAAAATGCAGGCGGCAATCACATTCACGGGGGCTATGGGGGGTTCAGCTTCAGGAATTGGAATTATAGCATAAAAGAAGAGATAAACAAGGCAAGCGTTGAATTCACATACTTCAGCAAGGATATGGAGGAGGGTTACCCGGGAAATCTCAAGGTTAAGGTTATGTACACCCTTACTGATGATAATGAACTGATTATAGAATATAAAGCAAATTCAGACAGGAATACGCTGTGCAATCTTACCAATCACACTTATTTCAACCTATCCGGGAACTACAAGAGAAAAGTGACGGAGCAGTATCTGAAAATATTATCGGACAGCTTCCTGGAGACAGACGACAATCTGGTTCCCACCGGAAAACTATTGGCTGTAAATAATACTCCTATGGATTTTAACTGCCAAAAGCCGATTGGAAGAGATATTGAAAGTGATTATAAACCGTTGAAGCAAGCCGGAGGATATGATCATCCATGGCTGCTTTCCGGCAGTGAAGAACAGGTGGAGCTGTATGATGAGCCTAGCGGAAGAAAAATGACAATAAGCACTACATATCCTTGTGTAGTTGTATATACCTATAACTTTCCCGGTAACGAAAGACTTAAGTACGGAATAGTGGGAAGCAAATATGACGGAATATGCTTTGAGACCCAGTATGAGCCGGACGGAATAAATCATGAAGGCTTGAATTCGGCGGAGCTCACTGCCGGCGGCTTTTATAATGAAAGGACAGTCTTTAAGCTGGAGGTGTCATAGCATTTCGAAGATGCAGTTATGGACATACCTTTTATTTTAAGATAGACTGAGTATATTGAGCATTGCAGGCTGGAATAAGCCGGATTGGAGGGACGCTGTCCTAATGAAAGAAATCATAAAACGTATGGCAAAATTGTTCTGGGGATTGTTTTTGTATTCCCTTGGGATTGTAATGACAATCAATGCCAATCTGGGCTTGGCACCTTGGGAGATATTTCATCAGGGGTTATCAATAAAAACCGGAATTACAATGGGTCAGGCAAGCATATATGTCGGGATGGTCCTTGTAGTACTTGACAGTGTGCTTGGAGAAAGGCTCGGATGGGGAACGCTGTTTAACATGCTATTTATTGGATTGTTCATGGATATACTAATGCTGAATCACCTGGTTCCGGTATTTCAGTCAGTAATACTAAGATTTGCAATGATGCTTCTGGGCATGTTTGTTATCGGAATTGCCAGCTATTTCTACATAAGCGTCGGATTGGGCTCCGGCCCGAGGGACGGCCTGATGGTGGCGCTGACAAAAAAGACCGGCAAGTCCGTCAGGTTCATAAGAAACAGCATCGAAATAAGCGTGCTGGCTGCAGGGTATATCCTTGGAGGTTCTGTGGGAATAGGAACTGCAATTATGGCAATCACAGCCGGATATTTTATTCAGTTCTCCTTCAAGCTTTTCAAATATAATCTGAAGGAGACGAAGCACAGATTCATTGATGAGGATTTAAAATACTTGTACGACAGGGTTCGCAGCAAAAAGGAAGACAAAAAAGCAGAAGAGCAATAGTTATACTGTCAAAAAGGAGAATTGCAATGTCTTTGGAGAGTTTTCTCAAACTGGTTGAAATACAGACAAAAGTTGCCAGCGTAATACCCTTTGCATTGGGAACTTTATATACAGTTTATCACTTTGGAATTTTTAATCCCAAGAACTTCATAATAATGTTCATATCATTGCTATCCTTTGATATGGTAACTACAGCAATTAACAATTACTATGATTACAAGAGGGCGAACAAGACCCAGGGCTTTAATTACGAAAGCCATAATGCCATAGTAAAATACAATCTGAAAGAATCAACTGTAAAACTAACAATAACTGCTTTGCTGACTGTTGCCTCTGCTTTCGGCCTTATGCTTTTTTTCAATACCTCTCCTGTCATTCTGCTGCTGGGGGTTCTGTCCTTTGCAGTGGGAATTTTCTATTCATTCGGACCGATACCGATTTCCTGGACACCCTTTGGAGAGGCATTTTCCGGGTTGTTCATGGGGTTTGTAATTACTTTCATATCAATATATGTACATGTTTATAATATGGGAATTGCAGACCTGACATATTCCGGCAGCATGGTGGGAATAAGCTTCAACCTGACTGAAGTGATATATATATTTCTTCTGTCATTACCCGCAGTAAACGGCATTGCCAATATCATGCTGGCAAACAACATATGCGATATTGAAGACGATATCGAGAACAGACGTTATACTTTGCCCATATACATAGGAAAGGAAAAGGCTTTATGGGTATTCAAAGCCTTATACTACATCAGCTATGCAGATTTGCTGCTGCTGCTTGTTCTGGGAGTTACCCCCGCGGCAACAGTCATTACGCTGTTTACAATTTTTCCTGTAAGCGGAAATATAAAAAGTTTTTATGAAAAGCAGACCAAGAAGGACACCTTTGTATTATCCGTTAAGAACTTTCTGATTATTAATGTAGTGCAAGTGCTGGCAATAGGGGCCACCATAATTATTGAAGGACTTATATAATAACAAGGGCTATTGCACAATAGTAGAATAATGCGACATTACTGAAGTTTGCAGTCATACTCCCAGAGCAATAGCCTTGTATATCGACTCGCACGATATTAGCTTTGGACAGAATCAGAGCTTGATACTTGTAAAATCCTGACGCACATAAACCCAACCTCCTGTTGGTATGTGCTGGATTTACCTCACGTAAATCCCACAGATTTTACTTCGTATCTTCACTCGATTCTGTTGCCCAAAGCCAATAAGTGCTCGCTGCTATACAAGGCCAGTGCTCTGCAGGATGACTGCAAACTTATAACTGCGTCGCATTATTCTTCAGATTGCACAAACTTTGCTCCGGTGGCTTTAATAGCCAGATTTACCGCATTATAAACAATTAGGGTAACAAATATATTCGTTACTGCAGTCGGAAGCACTATTCCGGCAAATAATGCCGTAAAAGGTGCCGGCAGTCCCACAAGAACCAGTGCCGTAGATAAGAAGACGGTACCGCTTATTATAGTACCTATGAATGCAATAATACCTGTTGATACCTGTTTGAATTTAACTTTATCCGATACCTTGATCATTAAATAGACTGCAAAGCTGGATACAATTTTGTCTACAATATTAGCAATTTGACCTCCCGGAAAGGTTGTGGTCAAAGCAGTAATGAAACCCGCAAGCAATCCTGCAAGGATTGTGCTTTTCAGATCCCTGCTTATTAAAAGAGCAACAAACAGGAAAGCAAGCAGAAAATCAAATTTCATGTTTCCTATTGTGCCGGGAGTTATCTGGTGCATTATATAACCTATGGCAAGCAGCAATGATATGAGGATGTTCTTTCTTAAATTCATTATCAATCTCTCCTTTAAAATATAATTCTTTTTATTGAACCTGCTTAAAAACCCGACAGTTCATAACATTGCACTCACCTCCTTTACAAAATAAAAAACCTTCCATCCCTATAAAGGGACGGAAGGTATAATCCGCGGTACCACCCAGTTTAGACAAAATATTTGTCTCTCTCTACAGATACGGAGCAGAAATGATGCTCGATATCCTGATTCTTTAACGGGAATCTCCCGGCTTTGGCTAATATTCCGAAAAATCGAAGGTTCGCCTAACTTCTCGCAAGTCCATTCGCTGCATATCCTGTTACCGGGCTTACACCACTTCCGGCTCGCTGAAAACTCAATATCGCAGGTACTAATCTTGTTCATGGAATTTCTGTTGTATGGATTTTAATCAATGTTACCACGAATTTCTTAATCGGTCAACAAAAATATTTTACCAGCCCAAGCCTTTTATAAAAAGCCTCATTAGCATTGCCAGGGATTCTGCGCGGGCCATGTGACTATTTGGCTTCAAGGTGTTGTCAGGATAACCTTCAAGGACGTTTTCCACCACCTGGCCGGCTGCCCAGCCGGGAATATCGATGGAATCCTTAAAGCTGTTCAAATCTGCCGCCTTGAAATCCTTGAATTTCTTAAGAGCCCTGCTGACCATTACTGCTGCTTCTATTCTTGTTATGGGTTCAAGAGGCTTGAAACTTGAGCCTTCAAAGGGTACCAGACCGGCTTTTGTGGCTTTTGCAACTGCTGCTCTCACCCATGGGGATATTTCAGATGCATCTGTATAGCTTTGGGTAAGGGTGCTTTCTGTTTCACTATCCGTGATATCAGGGAGAAGTATGTTATCGGGATTCATGTTCATAATACGGGTTACGAACATTATGAACTCTGCACGTGTGACCTTTTGTTCAGGCTTAGCCACACGCATGTCGGAATCCTTCAAGGCATAGCCCTCGATTAAGCCAAGGCCGTTCATCCTGTTTATCAGCTGTTCTGCCCAGTGGCTGTTAATATCTGCAAAGTGGGGCTGGATTACTCCGAATACAACGAACCAACCCTTGTAGCCTCCGTCATTTATGGCCTTTACTTTGCCGCTTCCGTCGGGATATGTTGCAAGGGCCACCCACTTGCTTACTTCAGGATTCCAATAGTATATTCTGGCGTCATGGCCGGGATTGCCTGCAAGTTTATCCGTGTTGCAGCTGAGGCTTATTTCATCGCTTACCGTATTTATTTTTACCGGTGTGCTTAGAACGATATAGCCGGGCATCCTGTCTACCAGTGCATCATCGGGTAATCCTTCAACGGGCGGCGGTGTTTCCTTCGGAGGTTCCGCAACAGACGGTTTATCTTTGTCTTTCTTATCCCTGGGCCTTGATGGGGCGGTATCATCATCTATTATGGTTAATGTGGCTGTTTTGGGTGTGCTAAGGGTTACAGGGGAACCGCCAATCCATAACGTATCTCCCTCAACTGATCCGGAACTTTGCGCTTCCTGCCCGGGGAAACTCAGCCTGAGATTCACCGTTTCATTTGCCTCGTCCTTATTATCATCAATTATGGGTACACGGAAGGTCCTTTCACCGGCTTCCCCTCCAAAGTGCAGCAGGCCTGACACGGCAGTATAATCCTCACCTTCAGAGGCAGTACCGTCGAAGGTTTCATAGACAACCGAAAAAACCGTCTCCTCTTCTTCCCATTCGTAGCTTGAGAACAGCTTAGATGCTTCTATTGGACGAAAACCTGAAAAAAGCACTTTTATTTCCGAATAGTTTTTTCCGGTGTTTTCATATACATTTTCTGCCACCGTGTATGAAGAGCTGCTGAATTTGACAGTTGCCGAATCATTGTCATCGATATAGATTTTTGCTCTTATTATATCTCCCAGTTCAGCATCTTCCGCATCGTATATCAACAATTCTATGTATTTACCGGGATCGACTACATCATCATCTATGATGCGTATTCTAATCATTTCTTCCGACTCACTGCCGGAAAAGGTCGGATAGTCCCCTAAAATTTCATAATCCCAAGGATCTCTTGCATTGCCGTAGACGTCATATGTTACGGTTACTTCACCTGAGAATCCGCCGAACCTCTCTACAGGGATTTCCAGGATACCGTGACTTTCATCAACACCGTAATAGATGCAGTCTCCTTCAAAGTAATCGTAACCGTCAATTACATCATCAACTTTAAACTGGATTATCCCGGGATTTTCATGGGCCTCTCCTATAAGCTCCCATTTGATATAGCAGTTGTTTATTGTAGTATCAGCTTTCGGTCTTATATCACCGGCGGGGTATTCCACAGGATATCTGTGTATGCAGGGATAAGCCACAAGGTAGTTGCCTTCATTGGTATTGCAGGCTATATCCAGTTTCGGGTCGAATATATTGTAAATACTCTTCCCAAAGTCGCAGCTGCTTCCTGAGGGAACCAGAGTGTTTGGTGATTGCTGTCCCATTCCAAAAGGACCTTCTTCATCATTGCTGTCTATAAACCATACTGAGAAATACTCGTCGGGCAGGACGGGGTTATATACGGTAGACAGGTATTCATAGTATTGTGCGGTAGAATCATCTGGTTCACCTGCTATTAGTTTTGTTTCTTCCTGTGATACGGAGCCATTTTCGTTAACAAGGACTCCGCAGATACTGTCCTTGCTATCTTCGGAGTGAATCCATGTAATGACAAATCGATCGGAATTGCTGTTGTATGCAACAGAAGGCTCACTTTGATAATATTTTCCGGTATATACCGGTATTTCTTCATCAACAGCTAATTCTCCGGTTCCGCTCCTTTTAAGATATGCACCATAAATATTGGAGAAGGGGCAGTTTTCATCGCTGGTATAATCCCTTTCATCCTCCCAGACGACAAGAAACTTATGATCTTCAGCCGAGTATGCTGCGGATGGACTTACCTGGGCAGATTCTTCGGTACAAATGGAAATGATATTGGAAATGACACATTTGTCCTCATCAGATGAATCAAATTTTACCTCACGCCCCAATATATCACCGGGGTCGGTGCCGAAGAAGGAGTACCATGCCACCAGGAAGCTTCCTTCCTCGCCGTAAGCTACAGTTAGGTTGTTTTCATATATGTCGCCTACGTCCTCGACAATAGTGAATGGAACATCTGTATATGGATTTCCTTCCTCATCGAGGAAGATTCCCATGATATTAGTTACTTCATTGTAACGATCTTTTACTTGCCATACAACCAGATAAATATTGTCTCCATATGCAACTTCGGGATAATCTGCATTGCGGCTATATATGTATTCACCCAATTCTTCGCTTATAAGAAACGGACTGCCTTGTGCCTCTGCGGTATTGCTGATGAACTGTCCAACTATTCCTATGTCATTGGTGCGTGAGGTTTCACCCCCTGGGTTTTCCGCGGCTTCTGACTTATAAGATGAAGGCCCGTATAACTTCTGATTTGTATATACCAGCAGATAATTATATTTATCAGGATTGTACGCTAAAGCAGGGTTGAAGCTTGCCATAGGATATTCACCGGGACCTACGGTACCATATACGGAGAAGGCTAACTGAAGGCTTTCACTGCTTTCACAGCCAATTTCTTCAATCGGTATTTTGAACTCGTATATCTTATGTTGATAATCTACCTTGTCCGTATATGTAAATGCAGGCTTGCCCCATCTGGTTTCAGGCACCGAGACCTTGAATTCCTTGAGGCCTGCCTTGGTATTGACATATACTGCTGCATAGTCCTTGTCACCGTCCATTGTGTTATCAGGTGTTACGTCCAGTATGACATTCAAGTATTCATCGGTATTCATTACCCAGCAATATATGTAGCCTTCAGGGTGACCGCTTCCGGGAACACAATATTCTTTAAAGAATGGCTCAATGCCGTTTATTTCATCCAGTATGCCGTCAATTGTCAGCTGCTTGCTTACCGAGTTAAGGTTGTAGGTATAGAACCGTGAGCCCTTATTGATCTCCCTGTAAGTATTTTCACTTGGGAATTTAAAGGGCTCTTTGCTTATATTTTTCCCTTCTATCCTCCCCGTAACCGTGAGGATGTCATTGCTCCTGTTTGCAGGAAACATCAGCTCTATTCCATCCGGAGCAGCATTCGCCAGATCCAGATCCCTTTTAGAAAGTTTGACCAACAGTATACCGTCATCACAGTTGACGCTTTGCGGAGCCTCACCTCCCAGGAATACAGAATCAAGATGTGCCGCCTCTCCGCCCTCCTGACTGATTTTTACAACTGCGGAGCTGTTTTTCGCCAGCCAGCCTGACAAGTCCAGGCATTTTTCCTTCAGGAACATGTCATACCCCAGCCTGCCTGCCTCCTGCCACTGTCCATGCTTAAGCACCGATACCACATACGCACCGTTTACATTTTCCTTTTCTGTTGGAGCTGCCTGAGTCTGGCAGTTTGCAAGCAGCGGCAGCACATCGGCGGATACCATGGCAAGGCACATAAGCACACATAACAGGGCCAGGGCTTTTGGTTTTTTCATGCATTTTTCCTCCTTTCATTTTATTACTTTCTGAAATATATGTGTGAATCATCCGGAATAAAACCCACGCAGTAAAAGCCATTCAAAAAATGAAAAACCGCCCTGAAAGGAGCGGTTGCACTATTGACTCCGCATGCTCCAAGTGCCCATTTAGGGAGCATACTTCACAGTCTTCCCATAATATATAAAGGTTGATGCTATAATTATAGGAAAGGCTGAACGCAAAGCTGGTAATAATGCGCTGTCGTATATTATTTTTCATATTCCTTTTTATGGCAATTTTAAATATGCGATACTGTCAAGGTATATATTTCAGCTGATTGTGACACAAAAAATTAAAAAAAATGTCCCTCCCGCATTTCG
>JAGOLK010000007.1:0-18407 GCA_017994115.1 Clostridia bacterium
TTATAATCCTTTTCCACCTGCGAGAGAATCGAACGGGATACTATTTCAGGCATACAGGTCATGGGATAAATTTGTACAAGTCCGTCATAGCCTGTTTTTGCATAATGGACCGCATGACCGATGCATTGCTGGGTATGCCCTCCTATAAGTGTAGGCAGGTAGGGTTTTGCCAATTTCTTTTCCAGCTTATATCCCTTCCTTCCCGTGGCGGGAAGTATAACATTATTGCGTGCCCAATCCCTTACCGTCATTGATCGGTGTACCTCTACACCCAGATCTCCCAGCCTTTCCTCCGTATGGAGATTAGAGAAAGGTTCGATTATAGTATATATCTCTCCGATAATTCCTATTTTTAAAGGCTTGAAGCTTTTGTCAATATCAATTCCTCTTATTCGGTTTTTGGTGTCATGTATCAACTCCAGCATTTGGCCTGATCCCTTTACAGTCATCACATCGTTTTTGAACTCATGCATGATGCTTCGCAATTCATCTTTCTTGAAGGCCCGCGGCCTGACATAATAAAGCAATTCATTCATACTGTCCAATTCGCAGCATACCTTGTATGCATTGATAAAAGACGGTATGATTCTTCCGCTGTTTTTTCCCGCAACTTTTTTTAATGCTTCAAGAAATTTCCGATACCCTTCCCTGGGAGGGTCAAGTATTATAATATCCGTATCTTTATAACCTGCCTCCCATAATGCCTGCTTCTGCAAGGGGCCATAATAGCCAAACCTGCAAGGCCCGCAGCTTCCGGTTATCAGAATGGTATCAGCTCCGGCATTGATGCTGTTTATGTAATTTCCGAGCATTATCTTATAAGGAAGGCATACTGCCTCCGGGGATAAAGAAGAGCCAAGCCTCAAGGTGGAGTTGGTAGTGAATGCCGGTATGACGCTTTCAACTCCTATATCGTCCATAAGGCTCTTGACTGCTATATATGCTTCTCCCATGTGCGGGTATGTAAGACGCATCTGAATTCCTCCAATCCAACAAATCAAAAAAAGCTTCTATCCTGGTGTTGAAGCTTGCATCCCCTGTATGCTCATCAATATTCAACACCATGTATGGTTTTTTATAATATCTTCGTGCCTGCTTTTCAATATACTCCCCGGCCAGAGAATCTATTCCGCATCCGAAGGCAGTCAGCGCAAGCATTCCATTGAAAGAGCCGTTGTCCATTATGAATAATGCGCTTCCAATGAGGCTTTTACCGCTGCTCCAGTACATTCTCTTTGAAAGCTCCTGACAAAGCTCATTTATTATATGAGGATCGATCATATCCGTGGTTATTACTTCTATGCCCCGATCCCTGAGTTTTTTTATCAGGTTCATATTGACAAAGCTGTCGTACAGAAGATAAGGATGCCCGATAAGCCCTATTCTGGCCCGGGCCTTATATGACCCGGGAGGCATGCCTTTTATTACGCAATCCGGAGTGTTGCCTTCCTGTACTGCTGCTTTGAACTCTTTATGCACCTTAAATGCTTTATCAATGCTTTTGTTTATTTTTGCCGGATTCCTGAACTTTAGTGTAAAAGCTAATTTATACAGCGCTTGAACCAGACTGTTTCTGCTCCTTATAAGGTTTATTTCTGTATCAATTACAGGGGGCAGATCCGGAACTGAATATTTCACCATTTCCGGAAGACCTCCGAATTTGGGGCATATATATTCACCCTTTGATACGCTTGTGAGACGCGGTATCAGAATACAATCCGCCTTATCTCTCAGGTTGTAAGCATGGCCGTGGAGTACCTTTACGGGAAGGCACGCATCGTCTATGCTGTACAGCACGCCCTTATCAAGTATTTCCTTTGTGGTTTCAGGAGATGGGACAACTTCTGCCCCCAGTTCGGTAAGGAAGGACTGTATGAAAGGATAATACTTATAGAAATACATTCCCCTGGGAATGCCTACTTTGACAGCCACTGAATCACCTCTTTCCATGCAGCATATCGTGATAAATCTTTTTCACGGCATATATATTATTGACAAAAGAACAGAGGTTTAAAACAAAAAAACCGGAAGCATGATGACATGATTCCGGTTTTTGGCTGCAGTACGATGCTTTAATCTAAATAACTCCGTAGAATATAACTCCGAGAACTCCTGATGCAAGTATAGCAATAATCGGATTTATTTTAAGCTTCCAGACTCCGATAAAAGTCAGCAAAGCAATCATAATTCCCTTGATATCGACAATTGAAACCCATGCGATTTTTATGCAGGCAGCGGCAATAAGCCCCAATACTGCGGGCCTTATTCCTCTAATGATCCAATTGACCTGCTTCAGGTGTTTGAATTTATTATAGTAAACCGACACAATCAGTGAAATTGTTATGGGGATCAGAACTACTCCGAGGGTTGCAATGGCTGATCCTGCAAAAGCACCGGCCTTGTAGCCCACAAAGGTTGATGAATTAACGGCAATCGGCCCCGGAGTCATTTCCGCTATGGCAACTATATCAATAAAGTCCTTCGGTGAAATCCAGCCGCTGTTCTCGATTACTTCTTTCTGTATCAGGGCAAGCACTGCATATCCTCCCCCAAAACTGAAAGCCCCGATTTTCAGGAAGACCAGAAAAAGCTCCAATAATGCAGTCATTGTTTTTCCCCCTTTCTAAAGAGGAAAAATCCGAGGGCGCCGCATATTACTATAGTTACTATAGGATGAAAATTGAAAAGTAAAATAAGCAGCAGCACCGCAATGGAGACGGATATGTTTAACGGATTTACACCCATTGATTTAACAAGCTTGAATAAAGCAAAAGCAATAAGTGCAACCACAGCCGGCCTTATCCCTGAAAATACATGCTCAACAATCGGGTTTTCCCTGAAAGATGCAAAAAACACAGCTATTACAAGTATTATCAGGAAAGAGGGCAGGACTGCTCCAAGGGCGGCTGCAGCCGCTCCTGCATAGCCTGCTGTTTTGTAGCCGACAAAAGTAGCGCAGTTTATGGCTAAAGGGCCCGGAAGGCTGTTGGTTACTGCAATGGAATCCAGAAATTCTTCCTCGCCAAGCCATTTTTTGTTGTCGACAACTTCTCTTTGAATAATGGGGAGCATTGCATAACCTCCCCCTATTGTAAAGGAGCCAATCTTAAAAAATGTCAGGAAAATATCCGTCAACATAATATCACCTCGGTTTGTTGCTGGCAGTGCAGCTTATGGTATATTTCTCAGTTACTATATAATCCATGGGGATGTCGTATTGGTCTGAAGGAATAGTATCTGCAATCTGAAAGGAATAAGCGAGAGCAGCCTTAATGACCCACGGCTCAAGGCGTCTCATAAACCTGTCATAATAGCCTGCCCCAAAGCCTATTCTGTTTCCGGAACTGTCAAAGGCTACTCCCGGAACGAGTACCAGATCCACAAGGCTGCTGTCTGACAGCCTGATGTACTCCGGCTTTGGCTCTCGTATGCCGAAATGGCCCGATTGAAGCTCCCCAAGGTTCGTAATCCTGGAAATGCAGAGTTCATGAGTCTCCGGTATGCAAATAGGCACATATACTTTCTTATTATTCGCAAGGCAATAATTTATTATAAAATCAGTCTTTACTTCATTCTTAAAGTCAAGATATACCATTATGTGGGCTGAATTGCTGAAAAAACTGTTTTTCCTTAAATTTTGGAAGATTTTTTCGCTGAGGAAGAATACCTCTTCTGCGCATAATTCGTTCCTGGTTTGCAGTACTTGTCTCCTTAAAGCGTCCTTCATGTGTTCCTCCATTTGTATCTTAGTGATTATCATAATAATTATTGTACTATTATTAATATAACAGAGGTAAATATGAATTTCCATCAGACATTTGCCTGAGGCCTCCGTATATTGTATAGAAGGTAATTATGGATGCGCAGTTGAGGAGGAATATTATGAATAGAAATTCTAATATAGTAATCGGAGCGGTTTTAATAACAATGGGAGTATTGTTTCTCATGTCAAATCTTGGCTATCTGAATTTTTCATGGAACTATATATGGCCATTGGCACTGCTGGTTCCCGGAATATATATGCATTTTGCATTTTTTACGGGTATTGACAAGAATCCCGGTATACTTGTACCGGGGGGTATACTGACTACGTATGGAGCACTGTTCTATGCCAATGTTTTTTTCGGATGGCACATTATGGCTGATCTTTGGCCATTATTTCTGATAGGCATTGCAGTGGGGCTTTTTGAACTGTACCTTTTCGGAAACCGTGACAAGGGGCTGCTTATACCGGTGGGTATCCTGGGAGGAATAGGACTTTCATCATTATTGAGGGTATATATGAGATTTGACATTAAGAATTATCTGGTGCCCATTATACTGATAATAATCGGAATAGTTATAATTACAAGAAAGGACAATAGGAGAAGCAACGGTTAAAAAACCAGCCGGCCCAAACCAATACAGCTTCGGGCAGTTGGAAGCCATGTTGTGTTTATAAGTACCGGCTGTTCACATATACACTTTTTCATACCTATAAAGGCTGCTGAATATAATGCCAGGGTTTTACTTATGTTTAATCCGATGCATTATAACAAGATTTCAATGAGGGTTTTTGCACACTTGCAAAAACCTACCCGAGCGTTTCAACGAGGCGGAAGATGTGCTTACTGCTGTTTAAAGGCAGGGGGACATCTTTCGCCTCGTTATATTCAGTTTTTTGTTTTATGCACAGAGAGCAAATAAAAAAAGCGAATACAAATATCGCTCCTGCTATAGTTAATCTATTGCTTTTTGCATTTGAAAGCGGTATATTATAAGGTACGGCTAGTTTATATTAGCATACAAAACACCAATTATACTATATCACATTCTCACTAATATGTCAATAGGTTTTTGAAAGTTTTTTAGAATAAAGTTTTATATAGGGGGTGACTGCTTTTGTCATTTGAGGTTATTAGCATATCTTCATCGCTGATAGAAAAGCAAGCGATAACAGAGATTGAAAAATGCAACGAATTTACAGTCGAATTCGGATTAGCCCTATCCCCCTCCGATGCTGCTGAACTGGTTGAAACCCGTAATATTGCCCTTAGAAGCAACGGCCGGATCGAATTCGGGAGCGGTGCCATCCAAAAGATAATCAGGGAGTTTTGTGACTCTCCATATATTTCAATGCACAATTATGCTGAAACAATTCATGAGCTTACGGAGATGTTTTACTATTACAAAAATGAAACCCTTGATTTGATGAGTGATGATGATCTGATAAAATTCATGAAAAACAGCTTTGACGGCAAATGCCAGGGATCCCTGGAACTGCTTTCCGGACGGGAACTTGCCAATATGGCGCGGAATTTGAGATACGGATATCCTCCTGATTATTCGGAGGATCCGATGCCGGATGAGGAGGATGAAGATGGCGAATATTGAAAAGAAACATATCATTGACAGTAATAAGCTAAGCGGTGAGCAATATTTTACTTCAATACTGCAAGAGACATATTCCAATGGGCTTTTGTGCGATTCTGACATGGAGAAGATTCAGCTGCAATGTATTCAGCTATTGGCATATAAATGTGAAAGGTACAGCGGCGGCGAAAGCAGTTCTATAAGAGTGGAGGCTGCTGAAAGCATTATGAAATCCAACCTATACACAATAGGATTATATTTGAAGTCGCTGCCCGATGTTGACTTCGCAGTCAATGAAATAAAAAAGTCAAGTGTTTCCGAAATGTATCAGAAGGGCAGAGAACTAATTAATGTCAGGCTTCGTTCAGCAAAACATATTTATAATCTGGTTCGGAAGAATAAAATGGTTACACCCAACTATTCCTATAATTCAACAATAAATGAAGGTATTGAAAGCTTCTTCAAGGTATATGATCCTGATTATGAGGCTCATGAGACTCCTGCATCCATCGATTATCAGCTTTGCAATACTGTCACAAATTTGATAGGGATCGAATTTATTCTGAAATATCTTGAGAATCTTTTTCTCGAAAATGAATTCTGCAGGGATTTTGCCGCAGAGGATATTCATCATCTGCTTTACGGATACGACAAAGGGTATAAGGATTTATTGATTAATATCTTCGAACAGGTATTGACTGCAGCACTGGGGTGCTCCCTTGCAAACCGCAGCGTTGTGAAACTGGATATTTCAGCAGAAGAAGTTCAGCATCTTCACTATGAACTATCGGAATACGATGATTGTTCACTTTCTTTGAGGCTCCGCAAGGCAGCAGGAAAGGTGCTTGAGGAGCTGAATGCTGACAGTCTTCCTCTAAGAAGATATATAGAAAAAAGCCTGTCGAAAATTATAACCAATATCCTTCACGCAGTAAGGATGAATACTCTTGATAAAACATTCATATCGAAGGCTTTACCGGACTTGAAACCCAGAATCCGGTTTCTATCCGGGACGAAGATGCATGATGAGGATTACAGAAAGCTTATTGACGAATTGCTTATATGCCGCCATTCATCCGATAAGCTTGTGCTTATAAAAGAAAAGGTAAAATCCTTCGGGGACTTGGAAGACTTATTGCTTGACGCACATCTCAGTGAAGAAGAAACGGCTTTGGTTTTTGATATCCTTGGAGATGTAGAGATTGCCGTATTGGTCAGGAGGCATCCATTTAAAACTGATATACAGGCATTGGATTTATCGGAAGGGGAAATGGCATTGCGGCAATATTTGAAAAACTATATCGACCGGCTTCCGAAATGTAAGCAGGAAGAGATTTTTGAAAAGGCGGATAGGCTTATCTATGAATGAGCATTCTTCATATATTACGTGACAGCATAAATATTTGTTGGAATTAGCATTGCAGGAAATATATAATATACTTTGTAATGGTATTTTTTGATAAATAAGGTTCAAGGAGGTTCCGGCAATAAGTATGAAAATATACTATTTCTCAGGAACAGGAAATTCATTTGCTGTGGCAAAAAATATTGCAAAGAAAGTAAATGCGGAGTTGATTTCTATTCCAAGTGTCATACATATGGATAAAATACAAGTTGATGCTGAAAGCATTGGAATTATCTTCCCTTCATATTTGGCTCCATTATCGGGAGTGCCCCTTATAGCAGAACGGTTTGTGAGAAAAATAGCCAATATCGGATCAATATATATTTTTGCGGTTTGTACTTGCGGAGGATATGAATGCGTCAATGCACTTCCATCATTAAAAAGATTGAGACATATAATAAGATCCTGCGGCGGAAAACTATCGGCTGAGTATTCCGTAAGACTTCCTATGAACAACTTGGATTACGATCATATTCCTATTCCCATAGTCAGGGATCAAGAAATTATAATCAATAAGAGTAAAGCTAAAATTGACGATATTTGTTATCGCATCATAAATAAAAGGGGTACTAAATATAAAACCGTAAAAAAATTGTTTGGTCTGCTGATGACGCCGTTATATAAACTGATACGGCAGTCAGTAACAAATGACTTGAAGGGAAAAGCAAAAGAACCGATGGATACGGGATTAAAATACTTTGAATTGATTCCATTAACAGACAAAAGCATTATTATAGATGAAAAATGCAACGGCTGCGGAACATGTGAAAAGGTATGCCCTGTAAATAATATTAAAATTGTTGATAAAAAACCGGAATTTCAGCATAAGTGCGAAATGTGCTTTGCATGTGACGAATGGTGCCCGTACAATGCGATACATCATTGGAGCAGGCCTGAAGGGGTAAAGTACCATCATCCTGAGGTTAAAATCAGTGATATGCTTTGCAAAAAAGTGTTGGATGGAAATTAAGCAGTATAAATATTTGTTGGAATACATACGGCAAATGTATATAATATATTTGTTAACAATGTTTTTTACTTAGTGCAGGTTTTATTTTTTTGTTGTGGGGGTTTTAACCTATGAATAAGCTGAGGAGATTCATTTCATATTATAAGCCTTATAGAGGCTTATTCTTTCTTGATATGTTCTGTTCACTCACGGTAGCGGGAATAGATTTGCTGTTCCCAGTGCTTGTAAGATACCTGCTGGATCATGGCATAAGTGTTGAAATTGGTGTGGCTTTTGATATCATTCTAAAGATTGGGGCATTAATGCTCGGGATGCACATACTCAAGTACTTCTGTGAGTATTTCATTACAGCATGGGGCCATATCATGGGTGCCAGAATTGAATATGACATGAGAGAGGATATTTTTTCACATCTCCAGAAGCTGTCCTTTTCCTTCTATGACAATAACAAGACCGGGCAGCTAATGTCGAGAATCGTCAACGACCTGTTTGATATAAGCGAATTGGCACACCACGGGCCTGAGGAAGTGTTCATTTCAATTATAAAAATACTTGGAGCTTTCCTTATACTGCTCAGGATAGATGTGAAGCTTACCTTGATTACCTTTGCCTTTGTACCCTTGCTGATGGGTTTTGCATATTTTTACAACAACAAGATGCGCTCTGTTTTCAGGAGGAACAGGCAGAAGGTGGCGGAAATAAATGCCCAGCTTGAGGACAGCATAGCCGGAATCAGAGTTGTACAGTCCTTTTCCAATGAAAGCGAGGAACAGGAAAAATTCACCCGGGGGAACAGGGGCTTTCTTGACACAAAACAGGAAAGTTACTATTATATGGGCCGCTTCTTCAGCGGAATAGAATTTTTTGACGGTATAATTTATATTTTTGCCGTAATTGCCGGTGCATATTTCATAAAGCTTGGAACTGTAGCAACCTCGGATCTCGTGGCATATCTGCTGTATATAAATACCTTCCTTGTACCCATAAGGTCTCTTATCCATTTTACCGAGCAGTTCCAAAAGGGGATGACGGGATTTGAAAGGTTCCTGGAAATATTGGATACGGAACCGGACATTAAGGACAGTGAGGATAGCATATCCCTTGAGAAAGTTGAAGGAAGAGTGGAATTTATAGATGTCTCCTTCAAGTATGGTGAAGGAGGCCAGGTATTAAAGGATATAAATCTGAATCTTGAGCCCGGAGAGACGGTTGCTCTTGTGGGACCCTCAGGGGGAGGAAAATCAACGCTCTGCAGCCTTATACCAAGATTCTATGAAGCTACTGAGGGTACTATAAAAATTGACGGAATAGATATTAAGAACATCAAACTGAAGTCCCTGAGAAAAAATATCGGGATTGTCCAACAGGACGTTTACCTTTTTGCGGGGACTGTAATGGAAAACATAAAATACGGCAAGCCCGGGGCCTCGGATGAAGAAGTCATAGCGGCAGCAAAGAAGGCGAATGCCCACGACTTTATAATGACTCTGGAAAAGGGCTATGATACCTATGTGGGAGAAAGGGGAGTCAAGCTTTCCGGAGGGCAGAAGCAGAGAATAAGCATTGCCAGGGCTTTCCTGAAGAACCCCCCTATACTCATTCTGGATGAAGCAACCTCATCCCTGGATAACCAAAGCGAGAGGATAGTGCAGCAATCCTTGGAGGAATTGTCAAGCAGCAGAACCACTTTTGTGATAGCCCACAGGCTGTCTACAATCAAGAGGGCAAAGACAATACTGGTGCTTACCGATAATGGGATAGAAGAAAAGGGGAACCATGAGGAGCTTATAAGCAGCGGCGGAGTATACGCATCACTGTATAATGCACAATTTGAGGATGATGTGGAAATGAATGTATAAAAATAAGCCTGGGAGGGGATCACAGGCTTATTCAAAGAGAGGGTTTTAGGAAAATCAGTATTAGCGTTTCATGAACATAGTATAACAAGCAAATATGCAGATTTTATGGAGAGAAATATAAAAAGTGGAATGCAAATAAGGTTCGAAAATTCGAACCTTATTTTATATATATTAACACATCTGAAAATGAGGGGTTGTCAGATGCGCTGTTTTTTACCTGACGCGGTAGCCGTTCATCATTCCGCAGCCGCCAAACCTTCCGGGCCCTATTTGGTTAGGGAAGCCGTTTTCCCTATGGAATTTTTCCATCCTGTCGATATGTTCTCTGTATAGCTCTGCTTGATCCTTGGTTATGGAACCATCCTTCTCAGCCTGGTCAATCTGTGCTTTCCTCCAGGACATCATATCTTTGAACCACTGCGGCATCTTTGCATTGTCATCGGCAAATACAAAGGTTGACAGCATAAGTGCCATAATTGCTGCTATAGTAACAATTGCTACTATTCTTTTCATCTGTATTACCTCCTTTTAATTAAAAAAAACTTCTATTGTATTGAGAGATTGGGAATAAAGGGAAACATCTCCGGTACATTTTCATAATACTTCACAAATATGGAGGTTTTATGAAGATGGGAAATTTTTAGTTCTCCATATAATCTCCATATGCATGCTTTAAAATGGGTCTTAAATAAAGCGAGGAGGATTAAATATGAATTGTCATGAAGAGAACAAAGAAAAGCAAGTACCACATAAACACAGTCTTTTGAAGCATATGCTGCATATGGCTATATGCTGCGGATTGCCCATAATTATCATAGGAGCACTGCCGCTTATAACAAGGTTCAGTCCTGAGGCAGGCGTAATACTGGGGAAGATAGCACCTTTTCTTTGCCCTATAATGATGCTTGCAATGTTGCCGATGATGTTCGGAGGACATAAAAATGGAAGCTGCTGTGATCATAATAAAGCAAATGATGAAAAATAAGCAGCTCGAACTGAATAGAACCGGAGAATAACTACCCTCCATAAAATCTCCACATAAAGCAGATATCATAAATAGAAACGAAAGGGTGGATATATTATGGGTAATAAGAAGAAGCAGAATAAAAAGGCTAAAGAAAATAAAAACAAGAGTTTGATATTTTTGATACTTATTATAGTGCTGGCATCCTTTGCCGTATATTCAGCAGTTAACAACAATCAGAAACAGCAGATATCCTCAGCAGATGCAGATAAGCCGGCTGTAACAGAATCTGATAATGTTGAAACGGCAGAAAATGCAGATATACCAAGTAATGTGGATCTTAAGATTCTGAAAAGCGAGATCACTGATGAAGCAAAGTTTTACCCATACAAAGCAGGAGATACTTACATGGAGGTATTTGCCGTAAAAGCTTCTGATGGAAGCATTCGAACCGCACTGAACACATGTCAGGTTTGTTTTGACTCCGGCAGAGGCTATTACAAGCAGCAAGGAAATAAGGTAGTATGTCAGAATTGTGGGAATGTGTTTGGTGTTGATGATATTGAAGTAATAAAAGGCGGATGCAATCCTGTACCAGTAATGCAAGAAAACAAAACTGAGGACGGGGAATATATCACAATAAAGAAAGAATTCCTGGAAGCGAACAATGAACTGTTTGCAGAGTGGAAAAGGTAGAATACAAAGTATCATTCAGTTATGAATGGTACTTTTCCTTTATGTATATTAAATGTTATTTTTTATCATCATAAAATCTTCATATTTGTCTGTTAGGATGATGTAACGATATTATCTATTCAACTAGACGAATTTGGAGGGAAGATGATGGCTAACATTATACATGAAATTCTTGAGGTTAATGGTATGACTTGCTCTGGCTGTGAACTTAGGATTGAAAAGGCCGTCGGTAAATTGGAAGGTGTAAAGGAAGTAAAAGCAGCCTATTCCGGATCCAAAGTCTATGTGACCTTTGATGCACATGTGACCGATATATATCAAATAATTGGGGCTGTTGAAAAGGCAGGATACACGGCATCTTTCGGAAAAGCTGCAAATGCCTCTCATAAAGGAAAAGAAGAAAAAACGGGAAAAAATAAAACCAACTACAGTCAGATTCTCGGTATGATAGTAATACTACTCTCACTTTATGTCATTATCAACAACACAGTAGGCTTCAATTTTATTCCTGAGATCAATCAGAATATGAGCTACGGCGTACTTTTCATAGTTGGACTTCTCACCTCACTGCACTGTGTTGCAATGTGCGGAGGAATCAACATCTCCCAATGCATAGCTTATAAGCATTTGGATGACAGGAATTCCTTGAGCAGTTTCAAACCAAGCTTTTTATACAATCTTGGAAGGGTGATTTCATATACACTTATAGGCGGTGTAGTTGGAGCATTAGGCTCAGTAGTCAGCTTTTCGGGAAATGCCAAGGGTTTAGTTGCCATTATTGCCGGTATATTTATGATGATTATGGGCTTGAACATGCTTGATATATTTTCGTGGCTGAAAAAGATCAGTCCAAGAATGCCCAAGTTTATTGGAAAGCTTTTGTACAATAACAACTCTAAAAATGGACCATTTTATATAGGGCTTCTTAACGGTTTAATGCCATGCGGACCACTTCAGGCCATGCAGCTTTATGCATTAGGCACAGGCAGCTTCACAGAAGGAGCAATATCCATGTTTGTATTCAGCACCGGTACTGTGCCGCTGATGTTTGGCTTTGGGGCATTCAGTACTTATCTGGGTAAACGCTTTACACACATTATGTTAAAGGTCAGCGCCGTACTGGTTATAGTGCTTGGTATCGTAATGGCAGCCCGTGGCTTGAGCCTATCAGGTGTATCCGTATCATTTGCAGCTCCAAACGCTGATAAAATTGCTGAATCAGGAAGCGTTGCAAAAATTGAGGGAAATGTTCAAACAGTATCGATCGACCTTAAGCCCAATTATTATGCACCAATTGTTGTTCAAAAAGGAGTTCCTGTACGTTTCATTATAAAGGCTAAGGAAGAAGACATAAACGGCTGCAATAATGCGATAATCATTCCAAAGTACGGAATAGAAAAACGGTTGAAGCCGGGTGAAAACATAATCGAATTTCTTCCAACTGAAGAGGGTAATGTTGTCTACTCATGCTGGATGGGTATGCTGAGGAGCAATATATTGGTAGTATCTGATATCTCTAAAGTATCTAACGAAGATATTGACAAGGCTAATGAAGGTATACGAGGAGGCGGCCTGATACCGCCTTGCTGCCAGTGATTAAGGAGGTTATAAATGTTGTGATGCAGCAGAACGAATTTAAAATACTAGTAGTCGATGATGAAGAGAAAATAGTCGAGGTTGTAAAGTCCTACCTGGAGGCAGGAGGATATAAGGTTTATGCTGCGTATGACTGCAAGGGAGCGCAGGAGATTTTCGACAAGGTTAATCCGGATCTGCTTATTCTGGATCTGATGCTGCCTGATATGTCGGGGGAGGAGCTTTGTACAAAGCTTCGCAAAAGGTCAAGGATACCGATAATCATGCTCACAGCTAAAATTAATGAAACAGATATATTAAATGGCTTTGGTATTGGGGCAGATGATTATATTACAAAGCCATTCAGTGCAAAGCAGCTGGTTGCAAGGGTAAAGGCTCTATTGCGAAGAAGTGCTCAAGAGGTTATACCTCTTACTGACGTTCTAACATTTAACGAAGGAGATTTGAATATTGACTTGCTGAAGCATGAAGTGAAAAAGCAGGGAGAAGTGGTCAGCCTGACGCCAAATGAGTACAAGCTGCTTATGGCTATGGCTAAGTATCCCCAGAAAGTATTTACCCGTGAAGAGCTTATAATTCTGGCTCTGGGTGAGGAGTTTGACGGTTTTGACAGGACAATCGACTCACATATAAAGAATCTGAGGCAGAAAATTGAGACTGATACAAAAGACCCTAGATATATTATAACTGTTCATGGAGTCGGTTATAGATTCGGTGGTGAGTGATATGAAAGTTACTTTGCAGGGAGGGATATATGATGATAGAAAAAGCAAGGGTTATTTCGGTTAATGGACAAAAGGCAAAAGTACAAATCAAACGTACCGGTGCGTGCGGTGAAAGCTGCGCCGGCTGCAAAGGCGGCTGTGCTCAAATAAATACCTATGTAGAAGCAGTAAACACAGTTAGAGCAGTATCCGGGCAGGAAGTGGAAATAGAAATGAGCACAAAGGTATTCATGAATGCAATCATTCTTAATTATGTCCTTCCACTGATTATGCTGATATTAGGAATATTTGCAGGAAGCGCTATGGTGGACGGCTGGAATTTAAGCATTTCCGGGGACTTACTTGGTATCTTGCTTGGTTTCGGACTTATGGCCATATCCTATACTCTGGTATATTTCATAGATAAGCACTATAAGAAGAACGGTAAAGTAAGATTCATAATAAAGAGAGTTTGTTGATTTCAAATGGGAAAAATGCCTATTGGATTACAAGCCGGCACGAGAATGCCGGCTTTCTTCATATACCGAGAATTAATAGAAAATCGTAAAGGTATCCAAGGAGTATTCCAAATACCAAGAAGTACGCAATATATAATCCTATTGCCTTTTTTTTCATAATCACGGCTAAACCCGCAATCACACCTGCGCTTGTACCGGGACCCGTTATCATGAAGGCCAGAAGTGCTCCTTGGCTGGCACCTCCTGCTATAAGAGCATTTATTATGGGAATGGAGGATGAACCGCTGACAAATAGGGGTAATCCTACAAGAGCCATTAATGGTACTGCAAATTTGTTGTCTGTTCCCAGGTATTTCGTAATTACTTCTGCCGGTACGAATCTGTTTATCAGGAAACCTATTGCGGCGAATATTGCAAAGTATAATAGAACTTGCTTTATACCTACTTCATAGAATACTTTAAAGAGTTCCTTTAATTTGTATTTTTCAGCAAAGCTTCTGACTTTTTCATATATGCTATCAGGCGAACAACAGACTGCCTCTGAGGCTGCACTGATGAAGCAGCAAGAAGAAGCAGGCAATATGGCCTTAGGCTGCGAACAGCTGCATGCTTCTGCAGGCTTTGGGGCACAACAGGATGAGGCTTCTTTTTTTTCTGCGAATCTTGCTTGATTTTCCAAAAATCTTGTATTTTCTTCAATGAAATGTGTGATATAGCCTGAACCAATACCAATAATCAATGAAGAGGCAGTAAGCGCTGCGGCAAACTTAACACTTACTATTCCGGAGATAAATATGAATCCATCCGGACTCATTAAAGGGGATGACGTGAGAAATGCCATTATCGGTCCCCAAGGCAGGGCTGTTGTCAGCATTGAGACTATAACTGCCATGGTTCCGCAAGCGCAGAAGGGGGTGAATGCGCCGAAGGCAACACTTCCGGCTATTGATACACCGGCTTTTTTCATAAGTACTTTTCTTAGTTTTTCCGGGTCTGCATACACTTTTACTGCTGCAGCTGTGAGTATGCCGAAGACAAGAACCGGAGCATTATGGAGCAATGTGCCGGCAACATAGCTGATGGTTTCGTTCAAAAGATTAATCATTATACTTCCTCCTAAATTAATCGTAAATTTACGATATGCTTATTTAAAAAAATTTAACCTGTTATTTTTTGCAGTCGCATTCAGTCTGAATCAAGTCATTTGAAAGTCCTTCAATAAAGTTATTGATTATTTCCCCGTTTAAGAAGAAACAGGTCCACTGTCCCCTTTTCTCCTTGTAAATGATTCCGGCATCCAGAAGCACTTTTATATGCTGTGATACCGTTGATTGTGCGAGCCCTGTAGCGTTTACAACATCACCGACGCTTATGCCGTTTTCATAGTATTCAATCCTGTTACAACAAGTACCTATTGATCTGTTTTTCAGTGATTTGACTATCTGATATCTGACTTCGTTTCCTAAAGCATTGCAGATTTTTGATATATTCATATAATCAACCCCTATATCGTTTTTCTACGATATATCATATCGTAAATTTACGATGATGTCAATAGGAGATCATAAAATTATTCTGGTATTGCACATAGTTATATATAGAGGATTACAAATATAAGTATTAATTTGGCGTTTATTTATACAATATATATTGACGGTATGGAGGTATTAGCATATATTATATATAGATACATATCTATATAGGGGGGATAAAGTGAATCAGGATTATAATGCTAATGCAAGAATTATCAAAGCACTTTCAGATCCAAGCAGGCTTAAGATAGTTGATATTTTGTCCTGCGGCGAAATGTGCGCCTGTGATATATTGGAGCATTTTGACTTTACTCAGCCAACGCTTTCACATCATATGAAGGTATTGATGGAGTGTGGTATTGTGGAATGCAGAAAAGAAGGGCTGTGGAACTATTATTCGTTGAACAGCACAAACTGCAATAAGCTTATATTGTTTCTTATGAGCCTTATTACAAATACAGATGATTGTATCTGTAAAGAAAAAGCTAAGTATGAATGCAAATAAAGGAGGTGTAAGCATGAAGAGGATGGTAATATACGAACCGGCAATGTGCTGTGATACCGGCATATGCGGACCATCCGTAGATCCTGAATTGTTGAGGATTTCAACAGCAATAAACAACCTGAGAAGCAACAGGATACTGGTTGAAAGATATAACCTGTCCGGCAACCCACAGGTTTTTATTGACAGCAAAGAGATAAACAGAATGCTGAATAAGGATGGGATAGAAATACTTCCAGTCACAATGGTTGATGGCAAGGTAGTTAAAACCAAGGCTTATCCGACTAATGACGAGATCTGTAAGTTTTTGGGAGTTGATGGGAAATATTTAAGGGGTACTGTTGCAAGAGCAACTAAGGGATGTGGCAGCGATTGCGGCTGAAAATAGGAAAAGAGGGATCAAGGATTGATCAAAGACTATAATATATCAGAGATAAACTTAACTAAATATTTATTCTTTACAGGAAAAGGCGGGGTAGGCAAAACCTCGGCAGCATGTGCCACAGCAGTGGTATTGGCGGACCAAGGCAAGAAAATCATGCTTATAAGCACTGATCCCGCTTCAAACCTTCAAGATGTATTCGATACTGAACTGAATAATAAGGGAGTTGCCATAAAAGACGTTCCAAATTTAACAGTCGCAAACTTTGAACCCGAAGAAGCAGCTGCTGAGTACAGGGAAAGTGTGATAGCTCCATACCGCGGTAAACTGCCTGATGCAGTTTTAAAGAGCATGGAGGAGCAGCTCTCTGGTTCATGTACTGTTGAAATTGCGGCGTTTAATGAATTTTCAAACTTTATTACCGATAAAAAAGCGGCTGTAGAGTATGACCATATAATATTTGATACGGCACCGACGGGGCATACCTTGAGAATGCTTCAGCTCCCTTCGGCCTGGAGCAGATTCATCAGTGAAAACACCCATGGTGCTTCCTGTCTGGGGCAGCTTTCAGGATTGGAAAGTAAAAAGGAAGTTTACAAAAATGCAGTTAACAATTTAGCTGACGGAGAAAAAACCACACTCATTCTTGTATCCCGCCCTGAGCCGTCTCCACTAAAGGAGGCCGAAAGAGCATCCAAAGAACTGCGGGAAATAGGAATAAACAATCAGATTCTATTAGTTAACGGCATTCTTGAGGAACATAACGATTGTCTTTCAGATGCAATTTATGAAAAGCAGCAAAATGCATTAAAGAATATGCCCGAAATCTTTAAGACCATTGAAACTTTTAAAATACCATTAAGGCCATATAATATAACAGGTATAGAAAATGTAAGAGCGTTCTTAAGTAACGGCAAAATGAAGTTCAGTACAGAAAAACTAACTGTAAATGATATACCAAGATTAAGAAATGTAATCGGTGATTTATATAAAAATGAGAAGAAGATAATTTTTACAATGGGAAAAGGAGGAGTAGGCAAGACAACAATTGCAGCAGCTATTGCAATAGGTTTGGCTAAAAAGGGCAGAAAGGTTCACTTGACAACTACTGATCCGGCTGCTCATTTAAAGTTCGTATTAGATGAAAGCTATGGAATTACATTAAGCAGCATTGATGAAAAAAAGGAACTTGAGAAGTATAAAGAAGAAGTATTAAATAAGGCAAGAGAAACTATGAGTGATGATGACATTGCTTATATAGAGGAGGATCTCAGATCTCCTTGTACCCAAGAGATTGCAGTATTCAGGGCTTTTGCTGAAATAGTTGAAAGGTCAGAAAAAGAGGTTGTAGTCATAGATACAGCACCAACGGGGCATACATTGCTGCTTCTGGATTCAACGCAGAGCTATAATAAGGAGATCCAGCGTTCTCAAGGAGATATTCCCGAGTCTGCCAAGAAGCTTTTACCCAAATTGAGAAATGAAAAAGAAACTGAAGTAATTATTGTAACTCTTGCTGAGACTACTCCTGTTTATGAAGCTGTGAGACTGCAAAATGACTTGAATAGAGCCGGCATTCACAGCAAATGGTGGGTTATCAACTCGAGTTTCGCTGCCTCTGATACTACAAATGCTGTTTTGAAAGCAAAAGCAATGAGTGAAGTGCATTGGATCAATAAAGTGAACGAAATATCAAAGGGCAATTTTGCTGCAATTGAGTGGAAGGCAGAAGAGATAATAGGTAAGAAGCTTATGGATATGATAGAGTAGATGAAGGTATATATATGACAAAAGAAAAAAGAAGACTCAAAATGAAGGATTGGGTTTTTTTCCAAGTACCTTACTTTGTGGATTGCAATATGTATAGCTGCGGGTGTCATTCTTGGGCAGGTACTGCCGATAGTGCCGGAAACCCTGAGCAAATTTGAATATGCAAATGTATCAATACCAGTAGCGATACTTATTT
>JAGOLK010000007.1:18507-52446 GCA_017994115.1 Clostridia bacterium
TATTTTTCTTCCATGTAGTAAGCCCTAATTCCTGCTGAATCGGCCAAGGAATACCTGGCCGGAGCAGTACTTTTGGGTGCGGCCCCCTGTACGGCAATGGTATTCGTATGGAGCCATCTTACAAAGGGAGATCCTGCATATACCCTGGTGCAGGCAGCAGTGAATGATTTGATACTGCTAGCCGCCTTTACTCCTATAGTGTCTTTTCTGCTTGGTGTCAGTGATGTTGCTGTTCCTTATGATACATTATTCCTGTCGGTTATATTGTTTGTGGTAATACCTTTGGCAGGATGCACTGCGGGAGGCAGCCATGACTGCCAAAAATAAAAAAATAGAATGAAAGGGTGTGAATAGTAGTGATAGCTGATATGAACAGTAATCTGAAAAAAGCTGGAGTATCTCCTTGGCTGTATGGCTATATCAGACAAAGAGGAGATTCTATGAACGTAACCTTGAGACTTTCTATGCACGGGTGATGAGTGGCTTATGAAGAACCATCTGGATTGATGGGAAAACCTGAAAACCCGGAGAAATTCACTGCTTTCTTGGTTCGGGATATAGTAATATATATTGATAATGATATTCTGGACGAATACCTGAAGGATAATAAGCTGCATATAAATATAGAAGGCTATGGGCGTCAGCTTTTTGAGATTAAGGAGGAGTCTTGAATGAATAATAGGGAAATTTTGAGCAGTGGATGCCGCTCATGCGGATCAGGCTGCTGCGGTGGAGAGGTACCAAAGCAGGCTGGCAAAAGAAAAGTGGTTATAGATTTTTTATACCTTGATTTGAGTGTCTGTAAATGGTGCCAGGGTACGGATAAAAGCCTCGAGGAAGCTTTGAATGATATTTCCAATGTATTGCAGGCATCCGGTATTGAGGTTGTTGTTAACAAAATCAATGTTACCAGCGAAGAACTGGCAATAAAGCATAGATTCATCAGTTCCCCTACAATCCGTGTAAACGGCAGGGATATTCAGATGGAGGTCAGGGAGAAGCTGTGTGATTCCTGCGGGGATCTGTGTGGTGACAGCGTAGATTGCCGTGTATGGGTATACAACGGAGAAGAGTATACAATACCGCCAAAAGCCCTGATAATAGAAGGCATTCTGAAAGCTGTGCATGGCGGAGAAACAGCATGTGAGAGCTCTGAGTATAAACTGCCTGAAAACTTGAAAAAGTTTTATAAATCGATGGATCAGAAAAACAAAATCAATGATGATTTTAAGAAAAGTTCATGCTGCGGAAGTGGAGAAAATAAATGCTGCTAAAGTTATAAACCTTTGCAGTTCTGGGATTTGTATTCCTATTGGGGGAGGTGAAATCAATGAGCTATATTACTCAAATATTCAGCTGGTTAAATGCTCAGCTGCTAAAAATGGCATGGCTGTCGGAGCTGGTTGAAGCTCTGGTGGAGAAGGTATTTGGCTTATCCGTCGAAACAAGGCTTGGAGGAAGCATTCACTTTTTTATTTATGATGTAATTAAGATATTTATACTTCTGTCAGTACTCATATTTGCAATATCCTATATACAGAGCTATTTTCCGCCTGAGAAGACCAAGAAAATGCTTGGCGGCTTTAAAGGTATCAAGGGGAACATTTTAGGTGCATTGTTAGGTACTATAACACCCTTCTGAAGCTGCTCCAGCATACCGATATTTATCGGTTTTACCTCGGCCGGGCTGCCGTTGGGTGTAACATTCTCGTTTTTAATATCATCACCATTGGTTGATTTAGCTTCAATGCTGATATTGATGTCATTCTTTGGAGCCAAGATTGCAATTGCTTATGTTGTTGTCGGACTGATACTTGCAGTAGCAGGTGGTACGGTCATTGACAAGCTGGGACTGGAAAAATACGTTGAGAGCTATGTAAGAGATATAGAAAATGTCGATCTGGATATGTCGGAAATGACACGCCATGAAAGGATTTCTTATTCAAAACAGCAGGTAAAGGATATTATTAAGAAAGTCTGGCTGTATATATTGATCGGTGTTGGCATGGGAGCCGCAATCCACAATTGGATTCCTCAAAGCATAGTGGAAAATGTCATAGGAGAAAACAATCCTTTTGCGGTTTTATTGGCAACTGCTATAGGAGTCCCGATGTATGCTGACATATTCGGTACTATTCCTATTGCAGAAGCATTGTTTTCCAAAGGTGTAGGGGTAGGTACCGTTCTTTCCTTCATGATGGCTGTTACAACGTTGTCTCTGCCTTCGATGATATTGCTGAGCAAGGTTGTCAAGCCGAAGCTCCTGGCAATATTTGTTGCAATTGTATCTATCGGTATTCTGATAATAGGGTATTTGTTCAATGCAATTTCCTTTATTTTAATATAATAGAAATATTTTAAGGAGGTCAAAAAATGGTAATAAAAGTATTGGGTTCAGGCTGCATGAACTGCAGGAAGCTAGAGGAGAACGCAAAAGCGGCAGTGAAGGAACTGGGTATTGATGCAAAAGTTGAGAAAGTGGAAAATTACAAAGACATACTGGCCTATGGAGTAATGAAAACACCGGCACTTGTTGTAAATGAGAAAGTGAAGGTTATGGGCAGAGTTGCAGACACCGAAGAGATAAAAAAGCTTCTGGTATAATTGAGGCCTATTTATCTTTGCAAACAAACTCGTAATTTTGGAGCGTTGTGATAGAAGGATCAGTTCCGCACAACGCACACTCAGGCGATTTGCCGATATCCACCAGGGTAAAATCCATATTTAGTGCATCAAACAGGAGTATTTTATTGGCCAGGGTCCCGCCGGCACCTGTCAAATGCTTAAGTGCTTCAATTGCCTGTATCATACCCATGACCCCGGGGACAGCACCTAATACTCCTGTTTCTGAGCAGGCCGGTACGGGATTGCTGTCTTTTGTTTCAGGGAAAATGCAGCGGTAGCATGGGCTTTTGTCCGGTATTATGGTTGTTGCAAGCCCGTCAAAGCGTAAGACTCCGGCTTCAATCAAAGGCTTTTTCAAGAAATAGCAGGCGTCATTCAGCAAATAACGATTGGGCAAATTGTCAAGAGCACTTATTACTATATCATAATCAGCAATAAGTTCTTTCGCATTTTCAAATGAAAACTTCTGTTCATAGGTGCAGATTTCCAAATCAGGATTCAGCTTCTTTAAGAATATTTCCGCAGACTTTACCTTGGCCATGCCGAGAGTTTCAGTTGAGTGCAGTATCTGCCTGTTGAGGTTGCTGGTTTCAACCGTGTCAAAGTCTACCAATCCCAGTTTTCCTATGCCTGACACAGTCAGCATGTAGGCAATTGGAGAACCCAGTCCGCCGGTGCCCACAATCAAGACCTTTGCTTTGCCAAGTTGTTTTATTGCATTTTCAGGATTCATAGTATATTCTGCCTTTTTATTATTGATACGGCCATGGACAAAGTCATAAGTCCCTAAATCAAATTGAAATACTTGCTCACTGATACTGCCGACGCCCAACAATACCTTTACGGCTTCTATGGCAGCAAGTGTACCGGCAAATCCTGGACATGCTTTATTAAACAATGGCAATTGCTCATAGTTCTTATTTTCCATAAAGAAGTTGTTAACTTCATTAATAACCTGATTTACGATTTCTTTTCCTCGGGCAGTTCTTACATATCCGCAGCTGCCGCAAGCTGCCGAGAATATAACGGGAATGTCTGTGTCACTTATCTTTGAAGCCGGTATCGGGTTTTCGCATAATACCACCATGGCATCATAATCCTCAGCAAAATCAGCCATCTTTATTTCCAAATCAGGATTAAGCCCTCTGGCTTTTTGAAATATAAACTCAAATCCATCCGTATTTCCTGAATGACAACTTATCTTGCCGATGCCCATAGCTGCCATATAATACAGCAAAACTGCAGAGCCTGAGATACTGTCACAGTATACCAGTATGGATGATTCAAGCAGCTTCTTTTGACCAGGCCCGCTGATTTCCGGCATTATAATATGCCGCAAATATCTTTGAATTTGTTCTTTTTCCAGTATCATGCGATCATCTCCCGAACAATACTTCGCCAAGTTGATAATTATTTTCATGTTTAATAACATTTTAACAGCTTTTGTTTACATTTTAAAGGTATTCCTGCAAGATTAAATGAGGAGAGCGGCGCTTTTGCTTTTCAACATAAAATCTTCATATTTGTTTAATAGTATGGTAATAGAGAATGTACTGGGATACAAACGGATATATCCTCTGCAAAAAAAACTGGGAGGTTGGATTATGAAAAGTCTTAAGAAAATGATTGATGATTTCCTGAAGAGGTTAGCTGCCCAAAACAAGGAGCAGTTTGGCGATGAAAAGCTGGACTGCTGCAAAGTGGGCCGGCCAAAACAGAAGGACAAGTAAAAATGAGAACAGTTTTAATTATATTGTAATGGAGTAGAATGAACTTAAGATACTTGCTATAGATGATGAAGGAAAAATAGCGGAGGTTGTAGAATCCTATCTGAAGACAAGCGGATATAAGGTATATACAGCATTTAACCAGACACAAAGTATCTTAAATATATTCTAACTGTGCATGGAGTAGGCTATAAATTTGGCGGTGATTGAATGAAGGTATCCTTAAGGACTAAACTGACATTGTCCCATGTTGCAACAGCTTTGATATGCGTCGCATTGATAAGCTTGTTTTCCAATATCCTGTTGGAAAGACATTTTCAGGATTATATCAGGTCAAATCAGGAAAAAAGGAATAAAGAATTGGTCTCGGTTTTTTCAAGCAATTATCAAAGCAATGGGCGGTGGAATGCGGAAAGCGTACAGGATATAGGGATATATGCCCTTGAGCAGGGTATGATTGTTGAAGTAAGGGATCAATCGGGTAATATTATATGGAATGCTATATCCTATAATAATGGTTGGTGTAACCGAATGCTTGACCATATGGCAAATAATATGTACAGCCGTTATCCCAATTGGGAGGGTAAGCTGGTGCAGGTCAACTATCCCGTTTTCTATAAGGGAGAAAAAGTCGGCAGTATAGATATCGGGTATTATGGCCCTTTCTATTTTAATGACAATGATATGGCATTTATAAGTGCACTTAATCGTATATTTATTAGTGTAGGTGTCTTTTCGCTGCTTCTGGCCTTTTTGTTCGGCTCAATTATGTCCAGGAGGATTACAATGCCTATAACCCGGGTTATCAACACGGCGCGGATGATAGCAAAGGGTTATTTCGGGGACAGAAGCTATGAACGAACAAGTACAAAAGAAATCAGCCAGTTGACGGATACTATAAATGATTTGGCGGAAACCCTGGAAACCCAGGAGAAGCTCCGAAAGCGCCTGACGGGTGATGTTGCCCATGAACTAAGAACACCTGTTGCTACACTGCAAAGCCACCTGGAGGCAATGATTGACGGAATATGGGAGCCAAGCTCAGACAGGCTCAAAAGCTGCCATGAGGAAACAATGAGGATAAACAGGATGATCGGTGACCTGGAAAAGCTGGCACGCTATGAAAGCGACAATATGATATTGGATAAAGAAGAGTTCCCCTTATGCGAATTGATAAAGATAATGGTGCAGAACTTTGAAAAGGAGTTTATACAAAGGAATATAAAGATTCAAATACAATGTGAAAACATTATGCTTTTTGCTGACAGGGATAAAATCAGTCAGGTTCTTGTAAATCTGATATCAAATGCATTAAAGTATACCAACAACAATGGCCAGGTTACAATAACCGCTGCTGATTCCGGCGATAATACGACAATTGCAGTCAGCGACACCGGTATCGGTATCTCAGAAGAAGATCTTCCCTATATATTTGAACGTTTTTATAGGGCGGATAAGTCCAGAAACAGGACGACCGGCGGCTCCGGTATAGGATTGACTATAGCCAAGGCTATTGTGGAGGCGCATAAAGGCAGTATTTCAGCAGCCGGCAAACTAAATGAAGGCACGGTATTTACCGTTGTTCTGCCGAAAAAAGATAATCGAAGGGAGATATAAGGAGCTAGAGCTATATTTGCAGTGTATGGATGATAGGTTCAGAGGAATTCGATAAAGGGATTTCGATTCGGTTAATATCCGGATAATATATGGCTTTCAAAGAAACTATATATATGGTATATTCTATTATGATGAATTTTAGTGGTACCATTTGAAATTCAGAGTAAAAAATAAGTGAGGTAGTAAAGTGAAAAACAAATCATGGATTATAATAATTGGGGTTGTCGTCTTATTGGCGGTTTATGTTGTGGGGGTACAAAGAAGCCTGGTGAATTTGAGCGAGGAAGTAAACGCATCCTGGAGCGATATTGAGGTACAATATCAAAGAAGAGCTGATTTGATACCAAACATTGTAGAGACGGTAAAAGCGCAGGCTATAAAAGAACAGGAAATTTTCACACAGATTGCGGAAGCGCGTTCAAAACTGTCAGGGGCAGCAAGTGTGCAGGAGAAAATTGATGCAAATGCCGAAGTATCTTCGGTGCTGGGAAGACTTCTGGCTATCGCGGAGAATTATCCGGAGCTCAAGCAGAATCAGGGCTTCCAGGACTTAAGAGTACAGCTTGAAGGTACGGAAAACAGAATTGCAGTTGCCAGAAAATATTATAATGACAATGTAAAGGAATATAACAAGAAGATAAAGGTATTTCCGACAAATATAGCGGCAGGCATATTGGGTTATTCAGATGAATTCCCTTATATTGAAGCGGAAGCCGGTGCGGAGAAGGCACCTGATGTAGATTTTGATTAATACGGAATGTAAAAGGAACTGTACAGCAACTCTAAAACATGGTTTTAGAGTTGCTCATCTATTTGAAGACTTTGAGTTGGGGGGCATGTGAGTGAAACAATTAAGGTTGTCTGCAGCATTTGTTGCTATTTTGCTTCTGATTGCCACGAGCTTTGGAGCAATAATCGTTCAGGGGGCTGAACCCGAAATACCGAATCCTACAAGGGAGTTTTATGTAAATGATTTTGCCGGCATACTGGATTCCGGCACGGAAAGGGATATTCTGAAGCTGGGGGAAAGCACTTATAAAGCAACAGATGGAGGCCAGGTTGTATTTGTCAGTATTGACACATTAAACGGAAATACTATTGAAGAGTATGCCAATGCTCTTTTCAACAAATGGAAAATAGGTACTAAAGATAAGGGTATTCTATTCATACTCAGCATGCAGGAAAGAGAATCCCGTATTGAAGTGGGTTATGGCTATGAAGGCGTATTGACAGATCTGGAAAGCAGCAAGCTGCTTGTGAAGTTTTCTGAACTGTATAAAGAAGAAGGTATAGACGAAGCGGTTAAAACAATTTACTCCGATATAGCCAATATTGTCAGCGGAAATGAAGATTTGGTACAATATCCCGAAACCAGCGAAGAAAGGCAGTATGCAGGTGACGATTTCAGCTTTTTCAGGGAGAACCCTATTATAACTGTAATTCTGGTAATCATTATATTGATTTTAATTGTCCTGGATTTTGTATTTACCGGAGGCAGAGTAACCTTCTTCATACTTAGAATGGCTGCTTCGTCTGGCAGGCGCGGCGGAGGCGGCGGAAGGAATTCCGGAGGCGGAGGCCGTTCCGGAGGCGGAGGCGCTTCCGGCAGGTTTTAGGATGAACCATAGAATAGCAGAAAAAAAGAAGAATGCGACATTACTGAAGTTTGCATAATCCTCCGCAAGAGACAGTATAGTATATCGAGGCACACGGATTATGATTTTGACAGGGCTACTGATATGCATTTGAAGTTTGTAGTCATCCTACAGAGCACTTGCCTTGTATAACAGCGAGCACTTATTGGCTTTGGGCAACAGTATCAAGCTCTGATTCTGTCCAAAGCTAATATCGTGCGAGTCGGTATACAAGGTTATTGCTCTGGGAGTATGACTACAAACTTATAGTTATGGCGCATTATTATTCCATTGTGCAGCAGCCTCAGTACTGTTCTTTGTGTTTCTGATTTATGGAAGATACTTCTCTCTGATTTCCTTTATATCTGCAGCCTCAAGGTTGTCGACCACTTCAATTATTCCTAAGATGTAATTGTCTTTTACAATTGCATAGCCATCAATATTTTTTGGACTAAACTCGATTTCATTTATACCTTTTTCGGCTGTAAAAGTCGTAACATCTTTTCCTGTTGAGGCATCTATTATCAGGTACTCTCCTTCAGCATTGTCAAAGTCGGTTAAATCAAAGGTCAGACTGATTTTCCCGCCGCTGCCTGCAACAGCTATCAAAGGCTGAAGTTCATAACCGATACCTTTGAATGTCACACTTTGCTTCTTCCCGTCAACCAGTGCTTTACTAACTAACTTTTCAGTCGGCACCTTGCTTATATCATCGCCGTATATGCTGGGCTGGCTTGGTTCATCCTCGTCAATCGGCACTGCACAGCAGCTTGGGCCTGTACTTGGAGGCGGCAGGGACGGATCAGCCTTCGAGGTATCTACGGAATCAAGATTATCAACGACCTTTATGACACCGCCTATCATACCCATCCAGCAGCTGAAGTTTATATCCTTATCCCCCGGTGTAAATTCTATAATATTTTCTCCCTTTTTAATTTTCCGCTCAAGATTCAATGCTCGTGCAACAATCGCATTATTACAGGAATTCAATTCTTTTCCGTCAATTATCCACTTGACAGGTATTCCTTTCTGGACATAAAAAGCATTAGGCTTATAACCGTTATTATCAGCAGTCATATTTATAATCTGTATACCATCCTGTAAAGTCGCCTTCGCAACATATGGATTTGAAGAGCCTACCGAATTGCTTGCAAAGGCAGTTATTGGATTAATATTTATACCTGCCAGCGCGAGGCCTCTGTTGCCCATAATCAGACCGAGTACTATTATAAGCACACCGCTGAATTTAAGTATTTTCTTGGTATAACCTTTGCTGAGCAGCCCTGATAATGCGCCGAAGGTCAGCATAAGGGGTACTGTTCCTATAGAAAATACAAACATTGCCAGGGCTCCTTTTGCCGCACTTCCCGTGCCCAGAGCGAAAAGCTGCATGGTCTGGAGCGGGCCGCAAGGCATTAGTCCGTTTAAAAGGCCGACAATAAGCGGAGAGCCGGACTTGGATTTTGCTTTACATGCAAATTGGGGAAGCCTAATCTGAAACTTTCTGAAAGCGCTGAAGCCTGCCATATTTAAACCCATAATAATCATAAATACACCGGCAAATATCTGAACGGCGGCTTTTGTAGTAATAGAAAGCGTAAATACTGAACCAAGGGCACCGATTGCCCCGCCAAGAATAGTGTAAGATATGACTCTCCCAATATTATATAATAGAGCCGGCTGAACGGCTTCGAACTTGTTTTTACTTTCTTTTGACAAGCTTTGTGAAAGCATTATACCGCCGCACATACCTACGCAGTGGAGCGAAGTAAGAACTCCTACGACAAAAAGAACCGCATAGGAAGCATTGGCAAGCTTTGCCTCCATGTCAAAACCGCCGGTTTTTAACCCGAGCAGCACTATACCCACCGCAATTATAAGGATCCCCATGAATTTATAGTCCTTGGAACCTTCTGTGCTGTATCCGGCATTTTTTACAGCATCCTTAATATTATTCATGCTGCATAATTCATCATCATATTCAATTTCCATATATTGTCCGCTGTAGCTGGCTTTGGCATATATAATTCCCTCTAATTGCCTGACGGCTTTTTCAACACGATTTTCACAAGAGGTGCAGGTCATTTCATAAATTTTGATTTTTTCTCTCTTAATGCTCATAACTATCCTCCTAAATGTACTTGTGAATTATAGTATATATATCAAATATGTTGATTTTATGGAGATTGGGAAAAATAAATAAATGAATCTTCATAAAATCTCCACAAAGTGATATTATATTATTATACAGATAGGGTAGGGGGGTAAAGTAAATACGAAAGGAGAAATAAAATGCGATCAGATATTTTCAAAATAAATGGTATGACATGCGCAGCATGTGCCAAAGCAGTAGAGAGAGCAGTTAAGAAGCTGGACGGAGTATCAGATGCTACGGTTAATTTAGCGACAGAAAAGCTTTCCCTTACCTATGATGAAGAAAAAATTAAACCCGGTGACATTATGGATGCTGTCGCAAAAGCAGGATACGAAGCTGTAGAAGAGAAAAAAACAAAGGAGGTTTCCATACCGATTGAAGGTATGACTTGTGCTGCTTGTGCCAAATCAATAGAGAGGGCAGTCGGCAAGCTTTCCGGAGTAGAGGTTGTTTCAGTCAATTTTGCAACTGAAAAAGCGAATATCCGATATAATCCGGCTGATCTGAGGCTGTCGGAAATAAAGCAGGCTATTGCAAAGGCAGGCTACAAGGCTCTTGAAATAGAGAGCAAGGATAAGGTGGATGAGGATAAAAAGCGCAAGGACAGGGAAATCCGGATTCTATGGACAAAGTTTATTGTTTCAGCGATTTTTGCTGTTCCGCTTCTTTATATAGCAATGGGTGCCATGTTGGGATGGCCTATGCCTCAGGTTTTGAACCCAATGGAGTATCCGCTCCGTTACGCATTGGTGGAGGTCTTGCTTACAATACCGATAGTCGTAGCAGGAAATCGTTTTTATACAGTGGGGTTCAAGGCGATATTGCACAGAAGCCCCAATATGGATTCATTGATAGCAATGGGTACTTCAGCCGCAGTGCTTTACAGCCTGTATTCGACTTATCAGATAAGCATCGGGCATTTTATGTATGTTGAGGATTTATACTTTGAAACAGCAGGGGTCATTATTACATTGATTCTATTAGGAAAATCCCTGGAAGCGGTATCAAAAGGAAGGACCTCGGAGGCTATCAAGAAATTGATGGGCCTAGCTCCCAAAACGGCCATAGTAATGCAGGAGGGTGAGGAAATCGAGATACCCATTGAGGAAGTTGAAGTGGGCGATATTATTGTAGTAAAGCCCGGTTCGAAAATTCCTGTGGATGGAGAAGTGGTTGAAGGCCTTACAGCAATTGATGAATCCATGTTGACCGGTGAGAGCATTCCTGTGGAGAAAAGGCCGGGGGATAAAGTATTTGCAGCAAGTATAAACAAGACTGGTTCAATAAGATTCAAGGCTACAAAAGTAGGAAGCGATACAGCCCTGGCTCAGATAATTAAGCTGGTGGAAGATGCCCAAGGCTCAAAGGCACCTATTGCACAAATGGCGGATATTGTTTCAGGATATTTTGTACCTATTGTTTTCGTTATAGCAACCTTATCAGCATTGGCATGGTACTTTATCGGCGGGGAAACACCGGTATTCTCACTAACGATTTTTATAGCCGTATTGGTTATTGCCTGCCCCTGCGCATTAGGCCTGGCTACTCCGACAGCAATAATGGTAGGAACAGGCAAAGGTGCAGAATACGGAGTGCTGATTAAAGGTGGAGAAGCACTTGAAACAACACATAAAATAAAGACGATAGTATTTGACAAAACAGGTACGATAACCGAAGGAAGGCCGGAGGTAACGGATATTGTAACTACAAAAATTATAGACATAAACAGGCTTCTTCAGATTGCTGCATCTGCTGAGAAAGGCTCAGAGCATCCCCTAGGGGAAGCAATAGTCCGCGGGGCAGAGAAAGAGAATCTGGAAAATCTTAAGGTTGACAAGTTCAATGCAATACCGGGCCATGGTATTGAGGTTGAGATCGAAGGGAAGAATATATTACTGGGCAACAGGAAGCTTATGACAGAAAGGAATATCAGTCTTTCCGAGCTTGAAACCGAATCAGACAGATTGGCATCAGAAGGAAGGACACCGATGTATGCAGCAATTGACAATCAGCCGGCCGGTATTATTGCAGTTGCGGACATAGTAAAAGAGAGCAGCGCCAAAGCAATAAAGAGGCTTCATGAAATGGGTATAGAAGTAGCCATGATTACCGGAGACAATCGCAAGACAGCGGATGCCATAGCAAAGCAGGTTGGAATAGACCGTGTACTGGCTGAGGTTCTTCCCCAGGATAAGGCTAATGAAGTTAAAAAGCTGCAGTCTGAAGGCAAGAAGGTTGCAATGGTTGGTGACGGAATCAACGATGCACCAGCATTGGCACAGGCGGATATAGGTATTGCTATCGGCTCAGGTACTGACGTGGCTATGGAATCTGCAGATATAGTTTTGATGAGAAGCGATTTGATGGATGTGCCTACTGCTATTCAGCTCAGTAAGAGTACAATAAGGAATATCAAGCAGAATCTTTTCTGGGCATTTGGCTACAACGTAGCCGGAATACCGGTTGCAGCAGGATTGCTTCACGTCTTTGGAGGCCCGCTTTTAAATCCGATACTTGCAGCGGCAGCCATGTCGTTAAGCTCAGTTTCGGTATTGACAAACGCCTTAAGGCTGAAAGGCTTTAAACCATATAAGTAGAATTTAAGGAGGAATAAAAGATGAAAAAACAGATAAGTATTGAAGGAATGAGCTGCGGCCACTGCGTTAAGCATGTTGAGGGCGCACTTGGAGAAGTTCCCGGCGTAATAAAGGTCGATGCGAGTTTGGAAGGCAAATATGCAATTGTGGAATTGGAAAAGGAAGTTCCCGATGCTGTGCTTAAGAATGCGATTGATGAGGCAGGCTATGATGCCGGAGCTGTAAAAGAGCTGTAAATAAGCAGTAAAGGAGGAATACCCTTGGATTGTAATTGCGACCACAATGCAACTGTCCGAACAGAAAAAGAAAAGAAGGATATCATATCCAGGCTGAACCGCATTGAGGGTCAGGTAAGGGGCATCAAGGGAATGATAGAGAAGGATGTATACTGTGACGACGTTTTAAACCAGATATCCTCTGTAAACTCAGCAATGAATTCGGTAGGCAAGCTGATTTTGAAAAATCATATGAAATCCTGCCTGATAAAACGTATTCAAGCCGGGGAACTGGATGTGGTCGACGAGCTGCTTTATACAATTGAAAAGATGCTGAAATAAAGAAGGTAGGTTATTTATTATGAAAAATAGAACCTTGTTGCCTTAGGACAGTGAGGTTCTATTTTTATTATTTTGGAAAATTATGGCTTGAAATTTACCGGATATTGTGATACCATTTAAATAAAATTGGTATATACAACATAACAACATAATAATATATCATACAAATATTAGAAAGAGTAGGTGAAGTTATGAGAAAAGTAAACAAGAATTCACCGCTGCCGCTCTACTACCAGCTTAAGGAAATAATATGCGAGCTGATTGAGAACGAGGAGTTGAAGCCCAACGACCCAATACCTCCTGAGCGAGAGCTTTGTGAATATCATGGAGTAAGCAGGATGACGGTCAATAAGGCTATAACCAATCTGGTTAATGAAGGCCTGGTATACAGGGAGCAGGGAAAAGGGACCTTTGTTGCCAAACCTAAGGAAGGCTACCAGCTGTCAAGGCTGCTTAGCTTTACAGAGGATATGAAGGCTAAAGGGCTTCAGGTTGATACAAGGATTATCTCCTTCCAGAAAAAAGCTTCCACACGTAAGCTTCAGAAGGCTCTGAACCTGTCTGAGAAGGAAGAGGTATTTGAGATCAAAAGATTGAGGCTGGTGGCAGGGGAACCCTATGCTCTGGAAACAGCATATCTGCCGGTAAGCCTTTGCGCAGGGCTTACTATGGAAAGGCTGGAGGGGAAATCCCTATATGATATTCTGCTTAGCGAATATGGGCTTAAAATGGATTATGCCCATCAGACCATAGAAGCGGTAATACTTGATGAATATGAAAGCGATATGCTGCAGGTGCCGGAAAAATCCATTGCACTTATGCTTTCCAGAAAGACATACCTGGAGGGTGACAGGCCTATGGAGCTTACAAAGGCCGTATACAGAGGAGATAAGTACAAATTCGAGGTGGTGTTGAGGCGCTGAAAATTATACTATGAACAATTATTAAAATAAAAAGGGGGTTAGGTATATGAAAATCGAGTTTGGTAAACTACAAAGACTTGGAAAAGCCATGATGCTGCCTGTGGCAGTATTGCCTGCAGCAGCACTTCTGCTGAGGCTGGGGCAGCCGGATGTTTTCAACATTCCTTTCATGGCAAAAGCCGGTGGTGCCGTATTTGACAACTTGGCACTTATTTTTGCAATTGGTATTGCAGTCGGGTTATCCCATGACAGCGGCGGTGCTGCCGGTTTATCAGGTGCAGTTGGCTATTTTGTACTTGTAAACGGGTTGAGCACAATAAACCCGGAGCTGAACATGAGTGTTCTTGCCGGTATCATTTCAGGTGTAGTTGCAGGAAGCCTTTATAATAAGTACTATAATATCAAGCTGCCTGAGTTCCTCGGATTTTTCGGAGGCAGAAGGTTTGTGCCCATAGTAACTGCAGCTGCAATGATGGTTTTGGCAGGTGTCTTCGGAATAATCTGGGGACCGATACAGAATGCTATCAACTCAATGGGGCAGTGGATAATAGGAGCAGGGGCAGCAGGAGTATTCATTTTCGGTTTACTCAACAGGCTGCTTATTCCCTTCGGACTGCACCATGTATTGAACAGTTTCATATGGTTTGTATTCGGCAGCTATACCGATGCTGCAGGCCAGGTATGGACCGGTGACCTAAACAGATTCTTCCATGGAGATCCGACAGCGGGCAACTTTATGGCAGGCTTCTACCTAATTTTCATGTTTGCCCTGCCGGCAGTGGCACTGGCTATATACAGGACAGCAAAGCCAGAAAACAGGAAGGCAGTCGGTGGTGCACTATTTTCTGTTGCATTTACAGCGTTCCTTACCGGTATTACAGAACCAATAGAGTTCATGTTCATGTTCCTGGCACCGGTGCTCTATGTACTGCATGCAGTGCTTACGGGATTGGCCCTTGCAGTATCATATACCTTTGGGATACTGCATGGTTTCGGCTTCTCAGCAGGTTTCATAGATTATGCGCTTAACTGGGGACTGGCAACCAATCCGGTTATGATAATTCCGATAGGCCTTGTATTTGGTTTGGTATACTACATAATATTTGTATGGGTTATTCAGAAGCTTGACATTCCTACTCCCGGAAGGGTAGATGAGGAAATGGACGAGAGCGCTATGGGCAGCTTGAATGTCAGTGAATTTTCTGCTAAACTGGTGGAAAGACTTGGAGGGAAAGCCAATATTGATGCATTGGACGCATGCATAACAAGGCTTAGAATGACTGTTAAGGATCCTGATGCAATTGACGAAGCTGCTCTTAAGTCAATGGGCATCAAGGGTTTGCTGAAGAAGGCCAACAATATCCAGGTTATAGTGGGAACAAGAGCAGAGCTGATAGCTGATGAAATGAAAAAATCCATAAAAATGTAACAGAAAAAATGTAACAGACAACAGGGCGGCTTATGCCGCCTTGTTTTAAGACCGGAGGAGGTACTGCGGTGCGTATAAATGCTGATACTGAAAAAATAGATAAGCTGTCAACAATTGAAATGGTAACACTGTTCAATAATGAGGACAAAAAGGTTGCTGAGGCGGTTAGCGAGTGTATCGGAACAATTGCGGCTGCAGTAGACCTGATGACGGAAAAACTGAAAAAAGGGGGAAGGGTAATTTATCTTGGAAGCGGTACAAGCGGAAAGCTTGCTGTAATTGATGCTTCCGAATGCCCTCCTACCTTTGGAATAGATGATAATATGATAATTGGTGTAATATCGGGTGGGATTGAGGCTGTTGCCGGCTGGAAAGAGGAGACAGAGGATGACGAAGAGCTGGCGGTTAAGGACTTGAAGGACAGAGGCCTGAGTGAGCCGGATGTTGTAGTGGGTATAAGTGCAAGCGGCAATACGCCGTATGTATTATCCGGTATAAGGCATGCTTCTGAGCTTGGATGCAGTACCATAGGGATAAGCTGCTCAGAAAAAGGAAAGCTTAATGGATTGACAGACATATGCATAACGGCGGATGTGGGGCCTGAGGCCATTGAAGGCTCAACGAGACTTAAGGCGGGAACGGCTCAAAAGATGATACTCAATATGCTGTCCTCCTGTACAATGATAAAGCTGGGTAAGACATACGGAAACCTTATGGCTAACTTGAGGCCAATAAGCCTTAAGCTGAAAAAACGTGCCTTGGATATAATAATGTATGCTGCCGGCTGCAGTGAGGAGGAAGCGCTTAAGGCCTTCGAAAAGGCGGGGGGTAATGCCAGGGCTGCGATATTGTCACTTGTAAATGACAGTTCAAAAATAGAAGGTGATTAAATGAAGGCAATAGTTAATGCGAGGATAATCAAAGATAATAGTATATTAGAAGGCTATACTGTGCTATTCGAAGAGAAAATACTTCGGCTGATGGAAGGCAATGCATTAAAGGGCATGGAGTTGGAGGAGGTCTTTGATGCGGCCGGAAGGTATCTTTCTCCGGGTTTCATCGATGTGCATATACACGGCTGTCTTGGAAATGACACCATGGATGACAATGAGAGCAGTCTCAGGAACATAAGCAAGTCTATTGCAGCTACAGGGGTTACGGCTATCCTGCCTACTACAATGACAATGGACTTTCCGATGATTGAGAGAAGCATAAACAGAATCCGGACGCTTATGGACGATGCTCCGGGAGCGTCCATACTAGGCTGTCACCTGGAAGGCCCTTTCATAAGCGAAGAATATAAGGGTGCACAAGACGGAAAATATATAAGAAGGCCTGACTTCAAAACTATTGAGGGCCTGTCCGATGTTATCAGGATTGTAACCATTGCTCCTGAGGAGGAGGGCGCCGAAGAGTTCATAGAAAGCTGTGTCAGTCAGGGCATAGTAGTGGCGATAGGCCATACGAAAGCCAGCTATGAGCAGGCCATGAAAGCGATTCAGAAGGGTGCAAGCCATATCACCCATATTTTTAATGCAATGACTCCGCTGAATCATAGGGAGCCGGGGGTTGTGGGAGCTGCAATGGACAGTTCTGTTGTCTGTGAGCTTATTGCAGACAATGTACATGTGAATCCGGCAGTACAAAGAATCCTTCTGAAGGTAAAGGGAGTGGAAGGGATAATTCTTGTGACTGATGCTATGAAGGCATGTCTGCTGGAGGATGGAGAATATGAACTGGGAGGGCAGCGGGTAGTAGTGAAAAATGAGGAAGCGAGGCTGCCTGCAGGCAATCTTGCCGGAAGTGTCCTTACCCTGGACAAAGCCTTGAGGAATTTTACGTCCAATACCGGAATAGGGCTGATGGATGCGATAAAAACCGTTACAGAGAACCCTGCAAGGGTATTGAAGGCCAATGACAGGAAAGGAAGCATAGACATAGGCAAGGATGCCGACTTTGCGTTGTTTGATGATAGCTTCAACATATATGCCACCTTTGTAAAGGGTAAAAAAGTATATGAGAGAGTCATATAATGAGAGTAATAATAGCCGGAGATTCCGGCATCTATCCTGCAGCTGCATCAGGATGTCACCGTGGTGGCGGACGGAGAGTGCGGCAGTCTTCTTAAGGACGGCCGTGATGAATAGGGGGATTGGAATTGCTTAGAGAGATAATTAGGGTAAATGGTAAGGACGGGCTTCATGCAAGGCCTGCTGCCGAGTTTGTGCAATTGTGCAAAAGGTTAAAAAGCGATGTGAAGCTTGAGAAAAACGGGACTGTCGTACCGGGGAAAAGCATAATAGGCATAATGTCGCTGGGAATCGCCAAAGGGGAGGAAGTCAAAATAATCGTTGAAGGCGACGATGAAGGGGAAGCACTAAATGTCATAAAGGAATTGTTGAATAAGGAGTAATGCCATGTTGAACATATTCGGGAAGAAAGCTGAAAAGCTTATAATATATAAGCCTGTAAAAGGAAAGGTAATTGATTTGAGTGAAGTACCGGATGCCGTATTTTCGGAAAGGCTGATGGGAGACGGAGCGGCAATTGAGCCTGAGGGCAATGAGGTGGCCGCACCCTGTAACGGTAAAGTGCTGCTTGTGCCTAAGACGCTTCATGCAATAGCTATTGAGGCTGAGAACGGAGTCGAGCTGTTGATACATATAGGTATTGATACCGTTGAGCTTGGGGGTCAGGGCTTCACCTGCCATGTGAATGCAGGAGACCCGGTCAGAAGGGGGGACAAGCTCATAAGCTTCGACAGGGAGGCCATAGGCAGAGAAGGGAAAGTCCTTACCACTCCAATTGTGATAACAAATGCAGAGGAAAAGAACATTGAAATAGTGAAGCTCGGCACTGATAATTCGGATGTGCTTATGGAGCTGGCTGTAAAAGGCTGATGTGTTGGGGGAGTCATAATGAAAAAAGGTCTGGCTGTATCCCCGGGTATTGGGATCGGAAAGGCATATATTATCTCAGAGCCTGATATAAATATCGACAAGGGCAGAATAGACGCCGAACAGGTGAAGGAAGAACTGACAGGCTGTCAAGGGCATTGGAGCTTTCAAAGAATCAGCTGGAGCTGATATACAAGGGAGCTGTAAGCCGCGGAGAAAAAGCGAAAATGGAAATCCTGGAGGCTCATATAATGATTCTGGAGGATCCGATGTTGTACGGACAGGCTGCCGAAAAGGTGGGCAATATGCTGGTTAAGGCCGAGTATGCCTATTCCATGGCTGTTGACGAACAACTGAAGGTATTTGAAGGAATAGAAGACTCATATATAAGAGAAAGGGCAAATGATATAAGGGATGTCGGAGGAAGGATGCTGAAGAACCTTACCGGGGTTCCTATAAAGGATATATCGGCTATAAATGAAGAAGTGATATTGCTGGGTAAAGAAATAACTCCTTCTCAGATAGCGGCAGGAGACCCCCGGTATATCAAAGGGATTGTCTCAGAGACAGGGGGTATTGCTTCTCACACTGCAATACTGGCACGCAACGGCGGAATACCGGCAGTAATGGGAATCCCCGAAATAACAGCTCAGGTACGGGAAGGACAGCTTATTGCCGTGGATGGAAGCAAAGGCATGGTTGAGCTGGAATTGGATACTGAAAAGCTTAGGCAGCTGCAAGAGAAGATAATGGTTAATCAAAGGCTTGAGCAGGATCTGAGAGCGATAAAAGACCTGCCTGCAATGACCAGGGATGGGCATCGTGTCAGACTGGAATGCAATATAGAGGGCGAAGCAGGAGCTGCAAAGGCATTGGAGGTAGGAGCAGAGGGTATCGGACTGTTCCGCACTGAATTTTTGTTCATGGACAGAAGTTCCATGCCCGGTGAAGAGGAGCAGTACAAAGCTTACAGAGATGCAGCTGTCGCTATGGAAGGACGTCCGGTGATAATCAGGACTCTTGATATAGGCGGAGATAAAGAGGTTGATTATCTTAAGCTGCCTAGGGAGGCAAATCCCTTCCTCGGGTTCAGGGCAATCAGGCTGTGCCTCGAAAGGGAAGAGCTGTTCAAGGTGCAGCTCAGGGCAATATTAAGAGCGAGCGCATACGGAAAAATCAAGCTGATGTATCCTATGATAGCTGCTTTGGAAGAGCTGAGGAAAGCCAACAGCATATTGAAGGCTGCAATGGATGAGTTGGAGCAGGAAGGTGTGAGCTTCGACAGGAACCTTGAAGTGGGGATTATGATAGAGATACCTGCTGCTGCGGTGATTGCGGATGTGCTTGCAAAGGAGTCGGATTTCTTCAGCATAGGCACCAATGATTTGACCCAGTATACACTGGCGGTTGACAGGACAAATGAGAAGGTAAGCTATTTATACAACAGCTTTGAGCCTTCCGTAATCCGGCTCATCAATACAGTCATCAGGTCGGGCCATGAAAGAGGAAAGCCGGTGGGCATGTGCGGAGAGCTTGCGGGCAATCCGTCAGCCGCAGTACTGCTTCTGGGGCTGGGCTTGGATGAATTCAGCATGAGCCCTGCCATGCTGCCTAAGGTTAAAAAGGTAATAAACTCCATTGATATGAATTATGCCAGGGAAGTGGCAGCGGCGGTGCTGAATATGGCCACCTCAAGGCAGATTGAGGAATATCTGGGGGAGAAGCTTAAAGAACTGGGCTTGGAGTATTTACAGTTATAATCTTACATCGAAACTCTACGGAGCGTTTATTGAATTTTAGTTCGTCTGCGATTATTATTAATGCTTGGAGGTGACAATATGGATTGCAGCAAGGTTGGAAAGCTGATATTCGGTTTGCGGAAAGAAAAGGGTATGACACAAAAGCAGCTTGCCGATGCTATGAATATCAGTGACAAGGCCATTTCAAAATGGGAGCGTGGTTTGGGCTGTCCTGATGTATCCCTTCTTCGTGAACTCTCTGTAGTATTAAACGCAGACATCGAAAAAATATTATTGGGGGATTTGGAACCCAATAATGCAGACGGAGGAAATATGAAAAAAATAAAATTTTATATGTGCCCCAATTGCGGAAACATACTGACTTCCACAGGTGAGTCCGATGTTTCCTGCTGTGGGCGAAAACTGGCGCCACTTATCCCAAAACCGGTTGATGAAACTCACAAATTTACGGTGGAAGAGATAGAGGAAGATTTTTATATTACATTTACACATGAGATGAGCAAAAAGCATTACATCAGTTTTATAGCCTATGTTGCCTACGATAGAGTGCTCTTTGTAAAATTGTACCCGGAACAAGGCAGCGAAGTACGTTTTCCCAAAATGTACAGAGGAAAGATTTATATGTGCTGTAATCAGCACGGATTATGGGTGAATGGCTGAAGAGAATTACAACGGACTATGGATGATCCGTACGAGTGGCTATTATGATAGGTGTCAGGAGCCGGAAGATAATTTCCGGCTCTTAAATTTTTTTTGAAAAAATTTGTAATTTGCTATAGACATTTAATAAAAACCATGATATTATTAACATTGTTATTGAAAATTAACAATGTTAATAATATGTATACATGTTAATACTGCAGATTGTATAAACGGGGATAGGTGATATTATGAAGGAGAAAACAACGGAAGATAAAAAGACTCTGAAGAAACAGAGGATCAGGACATACTTTTTGGAAGCAGCCAGAGAAATAATATTAAACGACGGCGTTGAAAGTGTCACAGTGAGGAAGGTAGCAGATATGGCAGGCTATTCCTATGCAACCATATATAATTATTTCTCCGATCTAAACCAGCTGCTTTGGGAGGTTAAGAAACTGATGATTAATGATATTGTTGAAGCATTATACAAAAAAATGGCTGGAATGACGAAGGATGTCGATGGAATCAAGAAGAGCTTCAAAATATATGTTGAATATTTTTTAGTAAACCCTAATGTGTTCAGATTTTTCTATTTTCACCATCTGGTCAAACCTGCCGAAGAAACCGGAAAAAATAAGGAGGAGCCCGATTTTGATGCAATGTGGGAAGAAACCTTTAAGGAATTCGTGATTTCAGGAAAGGTTAGGGCAGAGGACATTGAAGTACTTGCAAGAACATTGATTTATGCCGTACACGGGCTGATAACATTATACTTTTCAGAGGATGTGGATTATAAGGGAGAAGATGTTTATAGTGAGCTGGACAAAGTTATTGAATATATTTTAGGAGGGGAGTAAATGAAAAGCAGGAGAAGAATAGTGCTGGCTGCGGTTATAGTCCTTATAGCAATTATAACTGCTGTATTCGGAGCCAAATCATATATTGAAGCAAGTCTTGTAAAACTGACTGAAACAAGCATCCCGGATGTGGATTTGTCAAAGGTTGCGGATGGGGTATATAAAGGCAGCCATAAGGTATTTCCGGTGGAAGCTGAAGTAAGGGTGACAATAGAAAATCATAAGATAATCGGGATAGAGCTGGTCAAGCACTTTAACGGACAGGGGACAGCCGCTGAAGTAATCCCGGACAGGGTTACAGAGGCGCAGTCCTTAAAGGTGGATATTGTCTCAGGTGCAACATACAGCAGCAAGGTAATATTAAAGGCCATAGAAAATGCACTGCAAAGTGCGAACAGATAAAAAGGAGCAGTTATAATGAGCAGTATAGAAATCTACTATTTTTCCGGTACCGGCAATTCACTGCATGTAGCAAAGGAATTGCAGGAGCGGATTGAGGGGGCAAAGCTTATACCGGTTATAAGCCGGTTGGACAGGGAAATAGTTGAAACTGATGCAGAGACAATAGGGCTTGTATTCCCGGTATATTTTTCGGCAATCCCGGTACCGGTGAAGAATTTTATCAAAAAACTGGATTTGAAATCGGCAAAATATATTTTTGCTGCAGCAACAAGAATCGGGACTTCACACAGTGCCTTTGTGACTATAGATAAAATATTGAAAAGCAAAGGCCAACGCCTAAATTCATATTTTTCCCTCAATATGCCCGGAAATGATCCGAAATTTGATTATAAGGTTCCTACAGAGGAAGAAATAGCAAGATTGGAAGCAGTTGTTCAAAAAAGGCTTGATTCTATTCAGAGTATTATAAAAAATAAAGAAATTAGCAGGGAAAAGGATGTTGACTGCACAACCCATATCCCCTTTGTGGGGATCCTTTCATCGCTGGCGGTCCTTACAGACATATCCAAAGACAATTTGTACTGCGATTCGAAATGTACAGGATGCGGCATATGTGAAAAGGTTTGCCTTGCGCATAAGATTAAAATGGCTGATGGAAAGCCTGAATGGCAGGATAATGTGAAATGTTATCATTGTGCTGCCTGTCTTAACTATTGCCCTGTACAGTCTGCCCAGATAAAATCATACACCGAAAAAAACGGAAGGTATTCTCATCCGTATGCAGCGGCGGAAGATATTGCAATGCAAAAAAATTTCTTTTAAATCCATAAAAACCTATTGACTATTTCTGAAATAGCATTATAATAAAATCAAACATGTTTAAAACATGTTTGATTTTATTACATGGAGGTTTATTTGAATTTGGATAATGCAAAGGAAAAAATTTTACAGGCTGCCTTGGATCTGTTGGATAGTGAAGATGATGCCGGGAAAATAACCACAAGGCAAATAGCAAAAAAAGCCAATGTGAACCTGGCCCTTATCAACTATTACTACCAATCAAAAGAGAATCTTATGGTCATGGCTGCGGGATACAAGATGGGAGGCATTATTGAACAAGTACTTATAGAAAGCAATACAGATGAGGATCCTGTCGTGAAGCTGAAAAAGCTTCTGACTACTACGGCAGATTTTAGCTTTAAGCATCATGAAATATTCAAGATTGCAATAGCAGGAGAACTTAAGGAAGGATGCAAGACTTCCTGTGCAATGGTTATGCCGCTGCTGAAGGAGCTTTTTGGGAACAAGAGTGAAGCTGAATTAAGGATTATTGCTCTGCAGTTGATGCTTCCTTTTCATTTCATTGTTCTGTATCCTGATAAGTATGGCGATTATCTGGATGTTGACTTTTTTAATGATCAGCAAAGAACTCGGATGATAATTCGGATGACTGAAAACCTTTTGTCTCGGGCAGAAGGCAAAAAATCTTGATGACAGGGGAGTTTTATTATGTTAATGATTGATACCAATGAATATAAAGCTGGCCGTCATAGTGTGAATGCAACAAGAGTAATCGTGTCGGTATTCGGAGTTATTTTTGCATTAGGCGGTATTTGCCATGGCTTTTTTGAAGCTCTCCAGGGAAATACTCCCATAAAGGGCCTGATCATACATGCCATAGGCGAAGCAAACAGGATGTGGGTGTATGGCAATGAGCCCGCATTTACAATAATCCCCAATTTTCTTATTACAGGCATAGCTTCGATTATTGTCAGCCTTGCCATTATAATCTGGTCTGTCGGATTCATTGACAGGAGGAATGGACCGCTTATTTTTCTGCTTCTCTTCATCCTGTTGTTTCTTGTCGGCGGAGGTATAGGGCAAGTAATATTCTTTACTTTGATCTGGGCCTTTGCTACCCGTATAAACAAACCTCTGACCTGGTGGAGGAGGACTCTTCCGGTCAGTATGAGGAAAGCTCTGGCAAGGCAATGGCGTTCGTATCTTGCAATAAGCTCAATCCTGATTCTTTTTGCCCTTGAGGTTGCTGTTTTTGGGATTGTACCGGGGATAAGCGGTCCTGATTCGATTACAATAGCAATGCTGGCCAGCCTTGGATTTGGATTGCTGTTCATGCTTCTAGCTTTTGTTTCGGGATTTGCCCATGAAATTGAAAAAAAGGAGATATAATTATGAATAAGGTATTGGTAGCTTATGCTTCAAAATATGGAGCAACAGCGGGGATTGCCGAAAAAATAGGAGAGGTGCTGAATCAGGAGGGCTTGCAGTCTGACGTACTGCCTGCCAAGCAGGTTCGGGATTTGTCAGCCTATAAGGCAGTTATTATTGGCAGTGCAGTTTATTTAGGGATGTTCCGCAGAGAAGCCGCGGCTTTTCTGAAGACTAATGAAATGCAGTTATCCAAGCTGCCGGCATGGATGTTTTCCAGCGGCCCAATTGACCCGGGTGATCCAATGGAGCTGTCGGAAGGCTGGCTTTTTCCGGAGTCACTGCGCCCGGTTATTGACAATATACAACCCCGGGACATAATTTGTTTCGGAGGCAAGGCAGAGATGAAGAATCTTAATTTATTTGAGAAGTTTATTGTGAAGAAGGTAAACTCACCTATGGGCGACTTCCGCAATTGGGAAGCCATAGTTGCATGGGCTGAAGGAATTGCGGATAAATTGAAGTAAAGGGGATACTTATTATAAGAGCAAAGGAGGAGTGCTTTTATGAAAACGGATCAGGATAGAGTTAGGAATTTGACGGAATACGTACAGGGACTTTTGAATAAGGAGAATGGAAGGGAGCTTTACTTTAAGTATAGGACTTATATTGAAGGGGTTACTCCCCAGGAGGTTTTTGAGATTTTCCACCTTATTCTGCAGAAGGGCGTAAAGCCGAAGGAAATTCTGACTGTTCTGGATAAAGCGATAAATGTGTTTTATAAAAGCCTGTCGAATTATACATGGAAATGGCCCGATAAAGACAGCTTTATGGATTATTTGATGCGGGAAAATCGCGCTCTGGAGGAAAAGCTTGAGGGCATTAAGGAAATCATCAAGGATATATCTTCGGAGGCCGGAAAGAAAGAACTGATACTCCGTATCCATGAACTCAGGAAGTTTAATGACCACTATCTCAAAAAAGAAAACATACTGTTCCCCTACCTGGAAAAGAAGATGAAGAAGTTTGACGGCCTGGCTATCATGTGGGCATTGCACGATGAAGCCAGGGCACAATTAAAAAAGGTCATTGAATGCCTTGAGGCTGAAGACTGCATAGATTCGGAGATTAACACAGAGCTGGGAAAGCTGTTTTTTGACATGTACGGTCTGGTGCAGAAGGAAGAGCTGATCCTTTTTCCGGCAGCCAGTGAGGTTATTACCGATAATGAATGGCTTGAAATGCAAAGGCAGAGTATGGAATATGAGTTCCCATTCATTGAAAGGCCTGAACCGGCAGACAGCGGATATATACCGGATATTAAGGAAGGCTGCCGCTTTGAAACGGAAACAGGAGCTTTGGATTTTAATGAAATTCTTGCTATATTCAATGCGCTGCCTGTGGATCTGACATTTGTCGATGAGAATAAAAAAGTAAAATTCTTTACCAAGCCTAAGGATAGAATATTCCCCCGTTCCCCTGCAGTTATAGGAAGGGACGTAGAAAAATGCCACCCTCCGGAAAGTGTCCATGTGGTCAATGAAATACTTGATGCCTTTAAGGAAGGCAGACAGGATAATGCCGTGTTCTGGATAAGGGTTAAGGGCAGGATGATCCTTATACAGTATTTTGCCGTAAGGGATTCAATGGGCAGATACTTGGGGACTCTGGAAGTCAGCCAGGATATAACGGATATAGTAAAGCTTGAAGGGGAAAGAAGGCTTCTTCATTTTAATAAGTAGAGCGAGGAACCATTGCACAAAAGTAGAATATGACGTATCTGAAGTTTGCATAACCCTCCGCAAGAGACAGTATAGTATACCGAGGCACACGGATTATGATTTTGACAGGGCTGCTGATATGCCTTTGGAAAAGTTCTAGCGGTGTCAAAAGGCCCTCCATGGCCCGAGACACCTAAGCCGGCCTCCATGCCGGCTTCACGAACTTTTTACCAAAGCCATATCAGAGGCCTGTTACAAAGTGCATAAAAGTGTGCCCTGCTATACTATACAAGCTCTTGCTTGGTTATTCAAACTTATAGTTGTGTCGCATTCTTCGTACTATACGGCAATTGTTATTCTAGAAATAGAAGCGTACAAATTTTATGGAGTAAATGTCGCAAAGCAGCAGGTCGTCTGTCTCAACTTCGTTTATTATGATATAGCTTATACCTACATCAACAAGTGTTCCTTCACGATCTATAAGCATGTTGGTTCCGATAAGGAATTCCACTTTTACCCGTTTGCCTATCTGAGTCTTGAGATATCCTTGTGTGTACTCGATATCAAGCACCGGTGTTGTCGGCAGCATGTCAAAATCTACCGGAGCGGCACCTGTCACAGGCATCTGCATTGTTGGAGGCATCATTTGAGGCATTTGCTGTCCCATCTGCTGTCCGCCCATCTGCTGCCCGCCCATTTGTTGTGCCCCCATTTGCTGTTGTATCGGAAATGTCTGGGGGGCCATTGGATAGCCAAAGGTGGTACCCATATCGGGAGCCTGGCTGAACTGGGACTGGCCTCCGCTGCTTGCAGGTGTCTGGTTAAAATTGTATGAACTATTGCTGTACATAGTTATCTCCTTTCATAGATATTCTGATTAATTAATCCTGCCTTCTTCTCCTATGTTAAGTAGTAAAGCCTTGTCGGATTATAGAAGCAGTGCTCTCCAATTCGATTGGCAAATGTTCCTGAGCCGTTTCTAGGGAAGGTTTGGATGCATGTCGGAGTAAAGGGATTGAAGTACCATAGGCTATAGGCCACTGTCAGCATCTTATTGCCCGACAGGGCCCAATCGGCTATATCATAGTGAATTTGCTCAGGCCGCATGTTATATATATTCTGTGCATTATATGCTCCTCCAAGAGTATCGGAAGCACAGTCAAACTGGCCTGGCTGGAACAGTATCCTTCTTAAATCCCCTTGGCCTATTCTTTGATATTCCCCGTTGGGTACATGGACTCTATTCATAATAACGGTGGCTACTGCCCTCATACCGTTGTCCCCTTCGCCACCGGCTTCACACCTTATCATCCGGGCAAATACTTCTCTGGTAGCAAGCGGCATAAAAATTCACCTCACATACAGTGATATTATCATTTTATGTAATAGCTGGATATTTGACACTGCAGTATTAAAGAATTTATATGAGGCGAAAAGATGTGAAACAGATTTCGTCTTGTTGAAACGCTCAGAGGCAAGAAAATTTTTATGTAAATGTAAAATTTTCTGTTGATGCGTTATAATTGAAATAAGCAATATATTAAGAAGGCAGGTAATGCTGAAAGCATGAAAATAAAATATAGGGAGGAATATACATGGATAAAATGGTATTAGGCAAGACCATAAGCCAATGGGTTGAAGAGTATCCCATCATAGATAATCTTATGAGCTGCAAGCCGGTTTTCTGGACCAACAAGAATCTGGACAGCGCAGACAAAGTGTTACCCGAGCTTTCATTGACCCTTGAGGATATGGTTGATGCTGAGAAAAGGCTTCAAAGGTTTGCACCCCTCATATCCGTGCTGTTTCCTGAGACGGCGGGCAAAGAAGGCCTGATTGAGTCCGAATTGGTGTGTATAGAAAACATGAAAAGCAGTATTCAAAAGATATACCGGCAGGACTTCCATGGTGAACTAATGCTGAAATGTGACAATTACCTGCCCGTGGCGGGATCTATCAAGGCAAGGGGCGGCATTTACGAGGTTCTGAAGCATGCGGAGGATCTGGCTATCGAGCACGGTTTGATAAGTATTGGTGATGACTATTCAAGGCTGGGGTCGCCGGAGTTCAAGGAATTCTTCGGTAAGTTTTCCCTGGCTGTAGGCTCAACGGGAAATTTGGGGCTAAGTATAGGAATAATGGGTTCTGCCTTGGGTTTTAAAGTTACCGTACATATGTCCGCTGATGCAAAGGAATGGAAAAAGAGTCTTCTCAGAAGCAGGGGAGTCAATGTCATAGAATACTCTTCCGATTACAGTAAGGCGGTTGAGGAAGGGAGAAGGCAATCACAGCAGGATCCGAACAGTTACTTTGTGGATGATGAGCATTCCAAGAGCTTGTTCCTGGGATACAGCGTGGCGGCTTTTCGTTTGAAGAAACAGCTTGATGCTTTGGGAACAAAGGTAGATGGGAACCATCCCTTGCTTGTATATGTACCCTGCGGGGTTGGAGGCGCACCGGGGGGAATATGCTTTGGCCTGAAGCATGTCTTCGGAGATAATGCACATGTATTTTTTGTGGAGCCGACTCATTCCCCATGTATGCTTCTCGGTCTGGCTACCGGCGAAAATGAAAAGCTGTCGGTGCAGGACTTTGGAATAGATAACATAACCGATGCCGATGGACTTGCAGTTGGGAGGCCTTCGGGCTTTGTAGGCAATATGGTGGGTAGACTTATAAGCGGTATTTATACTGTTGAGGATAATGAGCTTTATAAGCTGCTGGCAATGATGAAGGATGAGGAGAATATCAAGATTGAGCCTTCGGCTACGCCGGGGCTGCTGGGTCCCATAAGGGCGGAGGCTTACATTAGTGCCAACCTGCCTGAGGTTAGCATGAAAAATGCGACTCATATTGCATGGGCTACAGGAGGGTTGTTTGTGCCTGAGGATATGATGCAGGAGTTCTATGAAAGGGGTAAAAAACAATTGGGTGAGCTTTAAGCTCATCCAATTGACTTTTCTTTTATATACTTTTCTACAACATCATTATAGCTTTTTATAAGCGCTTTGATTACAGGGTTTCCGGAGGAGCTGAAGCTCATATCGCCAATTGTGCTTATGGGAAGTATTTTTGGTGAGGTGCCAGTCATAAAAACACCGTCCATTTCCCCAAGCATGGAAACTGATATGGGTTCTTCAATTATTTCTATTCCCAGGTTCCTGCACAGTTCAAATACGTATGCCCTGGTTATACCTATCAGTACATTCCCTTTGGGGGCGGTCAATACCTTACCGTTCCTGACAAAAAATATATTGGAGCGGCTTCCTTCGGTAATCTCACCTTCCCTGTTCACCAGCAGTGCTTCATACGCGTTTGCTTCAGCTAAAGCAGCTGCAACCTTTTCCTTGTAACCTGAATTTACCACCTTTGCATTGGGATTGCTCCTTTCTTCCCTGAGAAGAATTCCATGTACTCCTGTTTCGTATTGTTCAGGGGTTGGGTAGCTGCTGCGGATGAAATATGCCATAAAGTCCGGCACAGTGTTTTCCATACTATACACAATTATTTTAATATTTTTTTCAGGACTGTTATTGGCTTTGATAAGCTCCATTATACTTTTCCGTATACTATTTGAAATATTGTTTACCGAATAGTTGATAAGCCTGGCTGAAGCCTCCAGCCTTTCCATATGTTTTTCCAGGAAAAGAGGAATTCCGGACACTACTTTTATTACCTCATAGATTGTCCGGGAAGAGCCTGCCAAAATATCCCCTGCCTCTGAAACAGGTATGATTCTGCCGTTTATAACCATATATTTTTCTTCTGTTTCACTGATCATCAATCTGTCTCCTGTCTCTATAATTAATTGTTCTATAATAGAAATCTAGCATTATGTGTATTATATTTCAAGAGGTATATGCTTAGTGTCAAACATTTTCCAAAATTAATGCGCCGTGAAACACATTACTTTAATAAAAAGTACTGCTGCTTTTGGGGTGATAAAACTTTTTCACGGAATATATATTAAATACGGGTTAGGAATATTGGCACGATAAGCCGATATATATCATAAAAGGAGGTGGAGTTTTATGCCAAGTTATTTTGAATTGTTTGTCCGACTTGTTCTTGCCTGCTTTCTCGGCGGGGTCATAGGCATTGAAAGGGAAAAGACCAGGCATCCTGCGGGCTTCAGGACGCATATATTGGTATGCGTGGGATCTGCACTGGCCATGTTGTGCAATATTTATATATTTGAGGAGTATAAAGGTCTTGCCAATATTGATCCGGGACGTTTCGGTGCACAGGTAATAAGCGGCATAGGATTCCTGGGGGCAGGCACCATATTGAAGGAAGGTGTGACTGTCAAGGGGTTGACAACTGCAGCCAGCCTTTGGTCGGTTGCTTGTATAGGAATATCCGTGGGACTGGGTTTTTATTTCGGCTCGCTTCTTACCACCGCTTTTGTACTTGTTGCCCTTGTAGTCTTTTCAAGATTTGAAGTACTTATATCCGGGGGCAGGAAAAATACAATCCTGAAAATAAGATCAGAGGATAAACCGGGGCAGCTGGGAAAAATTGGCACACATTTGGGTTCATTTAATCTGAAAATATGTGACATCTCCATAGAAGTGGAGGATGAAGCGTCGGTCATGGTAAAGATAAAGGTCAATAAGGCCAAAGAGGATATTAGTCCTGAGGTTTTAGATTCCCTGTCCAAAATTGAAGGAATATTGCAGGTTGAGGTTTGCTGATATTGAAGGGATTAATTAAGTCATCCCTTTGATACATGTTTGTTTCCTTCAATGTAGAATCTCCAAGGCTTATCCTTATATTCCCCTGCATAGTCTATATTGATTCTCGGGGAGGACTTTACAGAAAAAGGTTCATTATGTGCATCACATATATAAAGTGTGCTGCCGCACAAGTCAAGTCCGTTTTCAGCCTTTCCTATGCCCATGCTCATGCATAGCTTTCCCGGTCCGTTGCACAATCCGGATCTCTGGCTTGTTGACAGGGATAACAGGTCCCTGCCGTATCTTAATCTGGCCATATGCCCGATTCCGTCAACCGGCTCAACTGCCCTCACCAGTACTGCTGAGGGTTTATCCTTCTGTTCTGTGACCACATTGAAGCAGTAGTACATTCCATAAATGAAATATACATAGGAGAAGCCTCCTTCATGATACATTATCTCATTCCTTTTGGTCCTTCTCATGCCATAGGCGTGGCAGGCTCTATCTTCAGGGCCTACGTATGCTTCAGTTTCTACAATCCTTCCGACAATTCGACAATCCCGGGTTTTATGCACCAGATGCTTCCCCAGCAGATCCTTTGCTACAATCAACGGATCTCTAAGATAGAAGCTCCTTTCAAGCTTATTCATAATACCTCCGATTATATCTTTTTATATTTCGTTTGAAAGAATAATACGCCGTAAAATCAAGGGTTTGTAAAGTACTCCGACTGTAGGGGAAGTATGTTCTCCTTACCTTCCAAAGCCAGCAAAATCACTGGCGTGGGTCCCATCTCTGCAAGCCCGTCTGGTTATTTTGCCAGGGATATTTCCGTTCCGAGGTCAGGTGGAAGGTTTCGTCGAATATAGCTTCCCCACGTCGGTATTTGCATATCCTTTATATATAAGGCAGTATTCTGTATGTTTGCATAACCAAGCAAGAGCTTGTATAGTATAGCAGGGCACACTTTTATGTATTTTTTCAAAGGCATAGCAGGTTAGGCCTGTCAAAATCATAATCCGTGTGCATCGATATACTATACTGTCTCTTGCGGAGGGTTATGCAAACTTATAGTTGTGTCGCAATATTTGTATAGTATACAATAATAGTAGTATGAGCATAAGCAATTTACAATATGAAAATATTACTATATAATAGACGCAAGACACGAGAAACGAGTACAAAAGGAGGCCAGAATATGCAGGACAACAGCAGGATAATATCTGCGGACAGAGATAAATTTTACAAGATTATGATTACCAGGCTGGAGGGTTTGCTTTCAAGTGAATCTGACTGGCTTGCCAATTTATCAAATGCCGCAGCATTGCTTTATACAAACCTGGAGGACATCAACTGGGCGGGTTTTTATCTTATGAAGAAGGAAGAGCTTGTATTGGGGCCTTTTCAGGGGAAAACTGCCTGTACAAGAATAAAGCCGGGGAAAGGGGTATGCGGTACGGCAGCGGCAGAAATGAGGACACAGCTTGTACCGGACGTACATTTGTTTCCGGGGCATATCGCCTGCGACAGTGCTTCAAACTCTGAAATAGTGGTTCCTTTGATCAAGGATGGAACAGTATTCGGAGTATTGGATATTGACAGCCCCATAAAAAACAGGTTTGACGAACTGGATGCCAAATACCTTCAGCTTTTTGCAGATAAGCTTAATAAATATATTGATTGGAGTCAAATCAGCTGAGGAGGTAATTGGATGAAGTTCGGCAGAGAAAGCGGAATACTTCTGCATCCTACCTCGCTGCCTTCAAGATTCGGTATTGGAGAACTGGGCAGCGAAGCATACGGTTTCGCAGATTTTTTGGCCAGAAGCAGGCAGAAGCTTTGGCAAATACTGCCCTTAGGCCCCGTAGGCTATGGAGAATCTCCATATCAGTGCTTTTCTGCTTTTGCAGGCAATACTATGCTGATAAGCATTGAGAGGCTTATTGAGGATAAGCTTTTACTTCAGGAGGATATCGGGGAGCTGCCTGATTTTGATGCGGGGCTTGTGGAGTTCGAAAAGGTCAGAGCATTTAAATCTCGCTTGTTCAGAAATGCCTTTAACAGATTTGAAGCCGCCGGCGCCGGTGAAGATTATAACAGGTTCTTAAGGGAGAACGATTACTGGCTTAATGAGTTTTCTTTTTTTATGGCTTTAAAGGAATACTTCGGAGGAGCTGCCTGGAATCTCTGGGATAAGGAAATAGCCTTCAGGGATTCCAAAGCAATGGTATATTACAGAGATAAGCTGTCCCGGGAAATTGAGTATCAAAATTTTCTGCAATATGTTTTCTTCAGCCAGTGGAGGCTGTTAAAAGAATATGCAAATAAACAGGGTATAAAAATAATTGGGGATTTGCCTCTTTTCATATCCTATGACAGCAGTGATGCCTGGTCTCAGAGATATCTGTTCCAGTTGGATGAGGGGGGCAACCCTTTAAAAACAGCCGGAGTGCCCCCGGATTATTTCAGTGAAACGGGGCAATTCTGGGGAAACCCCCATTACAAATGGAATGAGATGGAGAAAGAAGGATTCAAATGGTGGAGAGACAGGCTGGACCTTTTGTTTCAAATGGCAGATATCATCAGGATAGACCATTTTAGAGGCTTCGAAAGCTACTGGGAGATACCGGCAGGAGAAAAAACGGCACAAAAGGGATGCTGGGTAAAAGCTCCCGGCAGGAAGCTTTTCCAAACCTTAAGAGCACATAGGAAAGACATGCATATTATTGCTGAAGATCTGGGCTTTATTACCAAGGAAGTGGAAGAGCTGAAAAACGAGTTTGGTTTTCCCGGTATGAAGATATTACAGTTTATCTTCGACGGCCCTTTGGAAGAAGAATTGCTTCCGCATAATTTTGAAGAGAATTCGGTTGTATATACCGGAACCCATGACAATGACACTACGGCAGGCTGGTATCTGAAGATGAAGATAGCAAATCCCAAAGCAGATTATGAGATGAAGGAATACTTTCACATATCAGGAGAAATCGGAGAGAAAGCTATGTGCTGGACTCTTATCGAGGCAGCTTTGAACAGCCCTGCGAATACGGCAATAATTCCAATGCAGGATTTGCTGTGCTTGGGAAGTGAGGCACGGATGAATATTCCAAACACAATAGGAGGCAGGAATTGGGGTTGGAGACTTAGAAAAGAGTTGTTGACAACAGAACTGGAGGAGAAGCTTGCGGGCCTGTCAGAGCTGTATGGCAGGAATAAGAATTAATAAAGATAACAATGCAAAAAAAGCTTTGGAAAATCTCCATAGCTTTTTTTGCATTGTTTGCCCCAAAATGCCGTTTAGCTGTAATTTGACACCTAGCTCTCGCTAGGTGGGTATCCGGACATGACTTTCTATCTTCCTCTGCTGTTTATAGACTTCAAATGAGGCCTGATATCAGGTCATGTACCTTGGATTCCCGTGTCATCTCTGTAGGTTCAAATACAAGCATATCGAACATCCCAGGATTCGGTTGTTTATTTACTATTATATTAACATAAATCATTAACATAGTCTATAGAATTATCTGTCGCGGCTTGTATTTTTTATGTAG
>JAGOLK010000124.1 GCA_017994115.1 Clostridia bacterium
GTGGAGTTATATCCGGTATAGCATGAACAGGGGCTGGTTTGCTTCTTGATAGTGCCTCTCGGATCAGATAATCGGCAATATCCAAACCCTCCTCTTTTTCCTGTGCAGTAGCTCTTCTTTCTAGTAAGCCGGATACGCTTATTTTTTTACATACGTGTTTTAGCTTTTCCGCCACTGTTCTCCATTTATCATAAGCCATGGCGTCTGGAAAGAGAATGACCTCTCTACCCTGTAGGCAACTACATCTGTTGGGATTTAAATTAGACACCCCTCCGCTAGCCAGCCATATTAGCTCAGGCATGAAAGCACTGGCAATGATAGCTGTTTTCTCAGATTCAACGATCGCCACCTTACCACTACTATTAGCTAGTAAATGTTCCCCGAATAAGCATTGGAAGAGATTGTAGTTGGGGTCATTAAGCAAGGCATGCATCCAGCCAATACGATTGAAGGGTTGTTTTATACGGTGTCCCGATACCGGATCATATAGCATGATTTTTCCTGTTCGGATCTTCCCCTGTGTATCAATTTGCCAGAAAACAGTACTTCCGGACCAATGTTCCGAAGTCCCTATAAAGTATTTTTTTATTATCCTGATAAGCTCCTCTGGCGATAGTATGGTGCGCAGGAAAAGAACAAGATTGTTCTTATCATAGTTTGCCAAACTTTCTTGAAAAGCATCATTAGAAAAAAATGAAGTCAAAGTAGGTTCAGGAAGCTTAGTTGGCTTCTGGGGTTTACCAGTCCCATAAGAGCCGGTTGTAGTATTTACATGATCATTTAAGTACTCCCGAGGTGAATAATGATAACCACATTTTTCTTCTCGATCACAACGCCCAACGGAAGAATGAAGCTCCTTGCTGGTGTCAGAGTCAATGTATCTTACAAAAGTCTTTTGTCCGCACCTTGGGCAAAGCCATTTGCCTCTCTTTGCCAGACTATATTTATATTCTGCCATAACTACTCGAAAATGGTTTTCTGTTCGTTCTGATTTTCCGTAGCTACTGTTACACTGTTACACCCGTTACACCCTGTAACAGGTGAAACAGGTGTAACATTATTAGCACTTAGCTCTTTGTTTTTAAGCCGTCTATTTACTGTGGCTACAGACACTCCGAGTTCTCTGGCAATTTCTCGTTGAGATATGCCTGTTTGCGATAGCTCTATAATGCTATTTACCAGTTCGTCATAATCATTGTTATCACGATGCCTCAAGTGTGCAGATTCGGGTTGTTCTTCCATGAAAACAAACTGTAAAAAACTTCCTTGTTGCGTAATACGAGCTGTTAATACTTTCTCGCTGTGATATATAATTTCATCACTGCGATTTTTTAATTGTTTAATATACCTGATGTCTTGGCCAATAGCGCTTCTGCCTATTGAGAATATGCTATCCGCAAAATTGGCCTTCATCTTCGAGCCCTGGAGGTCATTTAAAGATATTGGCCTTGTGTTATCTGTTTTACGGGTGTGTTCGAGAAGAAGTAAGGTTAATCCCTCTCTATGCTTGATGTCTGAAAGACGATCCATAAGAGGTTTCGCAATGTGAGCAGAATCGGTATCGCCGCTGACTAGTCGTGTCATATTATCAATGACCACTATCTTGATATTCTCGTCATGGATGATCTTTAATAAACTCTCAATAAAGAAATCATCATAGGTCTTACCTTCCGGGATGGAGCCTAACGGATTAAAAGTTACCCTCAATAAGTTTTCATTGAACTGATATTCATCAGAATAATTATTGGAATAACGTTTTTGAAACTGCTTATCCGATAGCTCGAGGTCGATATAAGCCACTTTGTGAGATCTACTGATTTCGTCACAAATCTGCACCGCCAGAATACTTTTTCCTATGCCGGTATCGGCAAAAAGAATAGTCAATTCCCCTTCATATACTAATCCTTTAAAAAGATCCACCGGGATGGGCATATGTTTAGCATCTTCAAGGCACTGCTTTGCTGTTCTAATCACGAATAATTCTTCCTGATTCGAACTTCTTGAAAGATTGGCGACGTCTGCTAGAATATCTTCCAGAGTAATGCCATTCATCTTGGCGTCTGCTTCGTTACTCATAACTCAGCCCTCCCTTGACTGTGCATCAACTGGTTAAAGGTTTCTGATGTAGTAGCGATTGCATTGGATTCAATCCATTCCAAAATAGCCGCTGTTTCAAAAAGAACCCGTCCATCAATTTTTCGCTTACCCGGGATTTCCTTGTTGGCGGTTTTTTGGTAAATGGTTTGCTTCTTGTACCCGGTGATTTCCATTAAATCACTGATCGTTAAATACTTCCCGAACACCTTTCTTGATGGCTCGGGGCGTTGCATGCTGCGAAGCAGCTCCGTGAATTCACTCACTGTGAGTGAATATAACGGACGGTCAAAAAAATTGTTTGATGTTTTCATGACCACAAAACAATAGGTGCAAAGTGGTGGAAAGTGGTGGCGTAAGAAAAATCATTACGCACCTATATGAAAGAATATCAAATAGATGCAATTTTATGACACAAAAAAAGTGGTGGTAAAAGTGGTGGCCTTATTATGATTTTTACTAAATGCAAGATTAATTCCCCAACAACACCCCGCCGGCAATATCCCAGAACCTGGTGAAGAAGTCAATGAGTTTGCCCAGGACGGTTTCCCGTTT
>JAGOLK010000125.1 GCA_017994115.1 Clostridia bacterium
TGTAAGCAAACCTCATGCCAAATGAGTCATTAAGACAGTAAATAAAATAATATTTTTAAGCGTTGATATTGCTGCTTAATTGACACCTTACTCATAAACTGCATATTTCAGAATTGTGCAACATACCAAATTCGTGCAAAATTACTTGCATCACTGCCAATTTCTTTGCACTCCTATTAGGATTTTCGGATGAACATTACTTCAATCTGCTTGTTTTAAAACCAATAATTCAGATATATGCAAATTTTTTTGCACTATCATTGCATGTATTCTCATGGCCTACATTGACTTTCTTTATTATAAACCTTAAAATGGATTATATGCTCTATATATAAATAAACACACTTTATAAGGAGATATTGCCATGTATGATTTTCACGTACATTCTCACTTTTCCTCTGATTCCGCCGCATCCATGCAAAGCATGGCAGAGAAGGCAAAATGCATAGGCCTGAAGGGCTTCTGCTTTACAGATCACTATGATTTGGAATATCAAAGCACGGAAATCAGCTTTGAATTTTCCTATGATGACTATTTTGAGGAGATTAACAGACTCAAGGCATATTCCTCTGAAAATCTTGAAATATATACCGGACTGGAGTTGGGGATGCAGCCTCACCTAAGTGCTGAGAATGAGGCTCTTCTTAAAGGCAGGAGCTTTGATTTTATTATAGGTTCCATCCATTGTGTGAATAATAAGGACTTATACTGCAGGGCTTTTCTTGAAGGCATTTCTGAAAATGAGGGAATAAGAAACTACTTTGAGGATATGCTGCAGTGTATTGAGGAGTTCAAAAATTTTGACATTCTGGGGCATTTGGATGCAGTAAGAAGATACCTTTACAATAAGGATGACAGCTTCTCATTGGGCCTGTATGAAGAGCTTGTCCGGAATGTGCTGTCCAAGCTTGTGCATTCAAACAAAGGAATAGAAGTAAATACTGCAGGCCTTCGTTACGGTCTCTCCACCTTTCATCCGCTGCCGGATATTCTCAAGCTGTACCGTTTACTGGGAGGCGAAATAGTAACTATAGGTTCAGATGCTCACAACCCTGATGACTTGGGCTATGGAATAAAAAATGCATTATCCGCCCTCTCGGACCTTGGATACAAATATTATACAATTTATAAGGACAGAAAACCCGTATTTATAAAGATATAGGAAGCTTCCGCCTCCTATATTTTTATATTTATATCATATTTCTTCAGCTTGTGCTGAAGGGTCTGGCGCTTTAGGCCAAGCATTTCGGCGCTTCTGGATATATTATTTTCACACTTTCGCAGTGCTTCCAGAATCAACCCTTTTTCCACCTCTTCAACTATCCTGTCCAGGGGCTGGTCTTCATTCAAGTTCAAGTAATGGTTGTTTTTGCTGGCCTTGAACATTACATCACGCATTTCCTGGGAGATATGTTCCGGCTTGATTACGTGCCCGCTGTTGATCATATTAATTGCACTTTCAATTATATTCTCCAATTCCCTTACATTACCCGGCCAATTATAATTCAGGAAGGCTTCCTTTACCTCATTGGAAACATACCAGATATCCTTCTGCAGTATATTATTATACTTCTTGATAAAATGGTCTGTCAGAAGCATAATATCCGTTTTCCTTTCCCTCAGGGGAGGAATGCTGACAGATATGACATTAAGCCGATAATACAAATCCTTCCTGAGGATTCCTTTTTGAAGCAGTACCAAAGGGTCCTCATTGGTAGTCGCCAGTATCCTTACATCAACCGGTATATCCGAAAGCCCCCCTATTCTCCTCACGTAGCCCTCCTGCAGCACCCTTAAAAGCTTCGCTTGAAGCTGATGACCCATGGAGTTTATTTCATCCAGCATGAGGGTTCCTCCATTTGCCTGTTCAAACAGTCCCGGCCTGTTGATAGCCCCTGTAAAGCTTCCCTTAACCGTTCCGAACAGTATTCCCTCCAGAAGCGACTCCGGCAGTGCGGCACAGTTTTGTGCTATGAGCGGCTTATGCTTCCTGCTGCTTTCGTTATGTATGCTCTGGGCGAAAAGTTCCTTTCCGGTACCCGTCTCCCCGTATATTAAAACTGTGGATGATGACACAGCTGTTTTCCTGGCTATTTCTACGGCATTAAGGAATTTCTCGTCTTCCCCGATTAGATTTCTGAAGGTATACCCTTTTAGGCTGCTGCCATCAATATCTTTGCTTGCAAGCTCCTGATGCAGGTATACAAGCTTATCGGAGAGTTCCTTCTCTTTTGTTATGTTCTTTGCAATTTCAAGGGCTCCGATCTTGCCCTGAGATATCCTGATAGGTATAGTGCTGTTTAAAGTGCTTATCTGCTTGCCTTTATTGTTCAGATATGTCTGATATTTGTTGTATATGGGTTTCCCCATTTTCAGCACTGTCAGAAGCGTGCTGGTCTCAGGGGTCAGGCTGGGGAAAATCTCCAGAATGCTTTTGCCCATGACCTCATTTGTATCCAGCCCTTCCATATCGGCCATAGCCTGATTGTAAATAATGGTCTTCCCTGAGCTGTCAACTACATGAATACCGATATCTATGTTTTTTAGTATTGTATCAATAATTGACTTATAAATTAAACTCATCGTCATATCATTACCTCACATACAAATACTA
>JAGOLK010000057.1 GCA_017994115.1 Clostridia bacterium
CGCTATATTGGCGCATAATGTCGAAAGATACAGGAAATTCTGGTATAATCTTTATTAGTACAGAGCAGTAAGATACCGAAAGGAGTATGAAATGAATCAATTGAAACGCATTATTGCATTTTTTTTTATAATAATTATTGTACTTGGTTTTATGGCATGCACACCTCAGATAGCTGAAGAACATCCCCGGAGTCCGGAACAAAATTTGCAGGAGCCTGAAGAGGTTGAAGAGCCTAAAGAGCCTGAAGAACCTGAAGAGGCTGATGAACCAAAAGCGGACCCCATTGATTTGAAGGCGATAAAGGCTAATGAGAACGGCCAGGTAATGATACTGATGTATCACGGCATCGGGGAAAAAGAAGCTGTATGGATGAGAACAGCGGAAAACTTCAGAAAGGATCTGGAGGTGCTTTACAATAAGGGATACAGGCTTATAAGCCTTAAAGACTTTGTTGAAAATAATATAAAAGCGGAAGCAGGATACACACCTTTTGTACTCACTTTTGATGATGGCGCAAAGAATAATTTTAACATTATCGAAGAAAACGGAGAGAAAAAAATTGACCCGAACTGCGCAGTAGGAATACTTGAGGAGTTTAAAAAGGAGCATCCCGACTTTGGCAGCGGAGGCAGCTTCTTTATATATTATCCCATTCCCTTCAGACAGAAAGAGCTTATTAAGGAGAAATACGAGTTCCTTATTGCAAACGGCTATGATATCGGCAACCATTCCTATAACCACGAAAACCTTGGAAAGCTCAGCATTGAAGGTATTCAGGAATCCTTGGCAAAGAATGTGAAAAGCACCCGGGAATATCTGCCGGGGTATGATGTATATGCCCTTGCACTTCCCAACGGTATAGGACCTAAGGGAGATAACTACAAATATGCAGCTATGGGTGAATATGAGGGAGTAAAATACAATCACAGGGCAGTGCTTAAGGTAGGAAGCAATCCCGCACCGTCTCCCGTGAATGTTAAATTTGACCCTATCAGGCTCCCCAGGGTGAGGGCCAGTGAAATGGAAACTGAGGGCGTGGGTATGTATGACTGGCTTCAGTATTTTGAAAAGAAGCCGGAAAAGCGTTATATAAGCGATGGAAATCCGGATACTGTAGCAATACCGGAAAGCGAAGCGGAGTATGTGGACAAATCGAGGCTTAACGGGAAAGAACTGCTGATATATAAATAGAGAAAAGAAATAATCACCCTGCCCGTCACAATTTATGATATAATATGCGCAAACGCATATTATATCTTATATTTAATTGCCGCGCGATTATTTCGGAGTTGCCGAAAACGCGCATGGCACAATCATAAATCCTTACGGATTTATGATATATTTAATAAATAAATTCTTGTGGTATCGCACTTTGCGGTGTTCTGATGTATAATCGGCTGCTGATAGCAGTATTGGGGGTGCAGGAATGGTTATTACAGGTCTTATGAAAAAACTGATTCGAATTGCCTTAATTGTTTTATTGATAATAGCGGCTATATACTTTATGTTCGTAAGGTCATGGATACTTAGGATGGGAGTGACTGATGAAGAGTTAAATATGTCAATGCCCGGGGATGGGTTGGTCAGTTCACCCAGTATGCAATACATACAGGCCATAACGATAAGTGCGCCGAAAGAAAAGGTATGGGACTACCTGATTCAAGTTGGTTATAAGCGGGCAGGCTGGTATAATTGGGATTTTATAAACGGGGCTTTTGTAAAGGATTACTTTTATGAGAACAATAAGTCGGCAGATCGCATAATTCCGGAGCTTCAGAATCTGAAACAGGGTGACAAGATATATTTGGCTCCTCCGATAGGCCTTGATGTATCCGAGCTTAACGAAAACAGCAGCATGCTGCTGACAAGCAATGAAAAAGGGAAATATGTGGTAGCCTGGTCATATATGCTGAAGGAATTAGATGTGGACAAGACAAGACTATATGTGCGCTGGACCAGCGATTTACCCGGAGGCATTGCACTAAAGCTGTTGAATCTTTTAATTACCGAGCCAGGCGGAGCAGGTATACAGCAGTCGCAAATGCTTAAAGGTATCAAGCAGCGGGCGGAAGCAGACTATTCGGTTGATCGGAGTACATGGCGCAAACCCTGAAATGATTAAATAGCATTATGTTATAATGCAAATCAAAACCCAAGTCATTTTTATGATTTGGGTTTACTTTTTACTGGAAACGCATTTCTTCAAGAAATAACCTTCCAAATAATATATTCTCAATAACTGTCTTTTTGAAATAAGGGTTTGGCATCTCGCAGCTGCTTCCTGATTTTTGTAAGAAGTACAGCTCTTCACTTTCTCCCTTGACCTCTGCATAAAGCCTGCCGTCTTTATAAAGCTTATCACCTATTCTCAGCTCTATATCTCTGAAGCTTATCTGTTCAAAGCCTCTTCCCTTGGAATTGTTTCTTCTCTTTTTCTTCATCTTATACACCTGCTCAAAAGATACGATTTTTATGCTGCATTCATATTTTCGACATTTTTATCATAAGAATTTATACTGATATGCAAATCGGCTGATAAAAATGCATATTTATCGGATTATATTGACAGGAAATTACAAAATATGTATAATTCATAACAATAATATCAAAAAAAGGAAATAATAGAAGGAATAAACAAATAAGGAAATCCCTAATAAACTGATAAGTGTGCTATGTATGGAGGATATAATGAGATTACTTTCAGCTCTTTGTCATGAAGGTATTGAAGAATATATCGGATCCTTGCCGAGGATTGAAGTATTAAACGTCGTCGGGAATAAAAGATCTTTGCTTGATGCATTAAGCAAGGATAAATACGATCTGGTGCTTATCTCTAAAAGCCTTCCCGGGAATGAGGAAGCGGATTTATTGATAGAAGTACTTGCCTCCAAAGAGTTCAAAGGCCAAAGAACAGCATATTTGTACGGAGAGTATGATGGTTATTGTGATGATTTCATAAAATTTCTGTTAAACCATGGAATATATGACTTTCATGTCGGTGAAGAAATAACCTCCAAGGATATTGAAAGGCTCATTTTTAAACCTGCAAGCAAGGAGAGGGCACTTTACTATTTTAGAAGCCATTATGACAATGAAATGAATGCACATTACCCGGAACAAAAGAATAAAAGGAATAAACGCTTCCTCGAGGGAAGATTCCTGTTCAATTCCGGCTTTGGTTCATTGTTCAGCAAAAATTATAAGAAAAATCCTATGGAAAAGCTGATTATTTCTATAATATCAAATCAGGCTACCGGCAAGTCCCATACGGCTTGGAACCTGGGCTATTGCTTTTCCAAACTGGGATATGCCACAAGCCTTTTTAATATTGACAGAGGTTATTCCGCAAATTTGTTTTTCGATATTGATGAGGTTTATTATAATCTGTTGGATTTTACCCTTCAGAACAACATGCACAAAGATATACTTGACAATTGCTATAGCAGAAAAAAACTTAGTGTTATTACCGGTAAACTGGGAGATGAGAAAGAAATCAGCAGTGAAGACTTCCTGAAGCTGCTTTACTGCATACGTACAAAATCAGATATCACAATCATTGATACAAGGACAGGCATATCAGAGCTGACGAAGCTTTCCATACAGAACTCCATATATGACCTGCTGGTTTTTGACTGTGACATTATGCATTTTCATATGAATATGAAAATGCTGGAGGAGCTGAAGGATGATTTTGTACCCGAAAAGACAATTGCCGTGATTAATAATACAAATATACGGTCTTCAAGCCATAAGTTCATATATAATGAACTGACAAACTCGGGTATACCCTTTAAAGATATGGCATTCATTAGCAGCTGCGGCTTTATAAGTTATGAAGTGATGCACACCGGCATTACGCCGTACCAGGCTGCGGCTGACAGGAATAAAGGTTTTTTAGGTGATATGGACAGTCTGCTGGATAAGCTGGGTATTTACGGAGAGTAAGAAGGTGATAAGCATTGGCTTACAGTAAGAAAAACAAGGTTTATGCAGTGAAAAGAGCAGCCCTGATATTAAGCTGCATTGTTTGTGCAGTTTTAATCTTATCAGCAGGTTATATGTTGTACGGCAATGTATTTTCAGGAGAAGCGGCAGGAACTACCAGGAAAGGCAATGAAAACGAAGCAAAAACCGTGATGATTGCCAGGGCAAAGCTGAATATGGATCAAGGGGAACTGCTTGATGCAAGCAAGGCGGAATTAATTGAGATACCTGTTGAATTGGCACCTGAAGGAGCAATTAAAAGCCTTTCAAAGTTAACTAACATGAGATTAAGAAGGGAAATTGCGAAAAAGGAGTTTTTTAATGATATGGACTTGATGCCCCAAAATGCTGTTTATGAAGAAGGTGAGAGGCTGATAGAACATAATTTTGCTGAGGGGGCTGTTCCTGCCTCGGTTACAGCGGGAAGCATAATAGACATCAAGCTTTTTGTAAAGGGCGGAGAGGATAACATAGTCGTTTCAAAGGCTGCAGTAATATCGCGCAGCGACAATCTGTTGTCCTTTTACCTGGACGGAAGGGAGCAGGAGTTCATTAAAGAGGCGGCTGCAGAAGGAGCGCTCTTTGCTGTTCAGTATATTGACGCTTCGCAGCAGGCAAGTGAAGTTACTTATACTCCATTATATAACAAGGATAAACAGAACTGATTGGAAGTGGTATTCTTGCGCGGTGCAAAAGGAAAGCTTATTTGCACATGGTCTCCGATGATGCATGGAGAAGGGTGCTCCACCTTAGCCTGTGGAATTGGCATTGGACTGCAATACTTTTCAGGGAAGAAAGTGCTGATTGTCAATAAGAGCAATTCTGCCAGCCACATGGAAAGATACGTGGAGAAGGATATTGAGATTAAATACTCAATGGACAATTTGAAGATATTCAATAAAGAAATAAAGACGGAGCATATTTTGACCTATGCAACCCATATAAATAAGGATTTATACATGATAGCCGGCTCCAGGCTGAACAGGGATATAACCGGAGAGAACTGCGAATTTGACAAGATCTTTTTAGAAAAGTGCCTGGCAGGTTTTGACCTTGTAATTACTGACCTTGATACAGGAGTCAGGTATGACAACAGGCTGTACCTGGACCAGGCCGACAAAATTTTAGCGGTTGTTACACCAAATGAAATGATAATTGATGAATTGTATGATGATTATAGGGTACGGGATGCTCTTGGCTATTTTACAGATGAAAAGACAGTGGTAATAATTAATAAGCTCTGTGACGGCTGGGATACTGCCAGTGTAATCGGCAGATACAAGAGCAGGTACTCCTTATCTGACGTCTTTGGGCTGAATTATGATGGAGATGCCTTAAATGCCTGCTGTACCGATAAGAATTTCTACTCATTTCTTATGAAGGAGACGAAACGTGAAAAGAATACATTTACAAAGCAGTTGAGTGAGATCTGCCGCTTTCTTATCGAAAGGCTGAGCATGGAAAATAATGCTGCAGACAGAATTAAGCATAGGAATATCTTTAAAAGGTTTTTAAGGAGCAGCATTTACTGACGGGGGGTAAAGCATTGGACTTAGGAAAACACCTTATTATTGATTCATTATGCCTGCATATGGAAAAGTACATCAACAGTTTCATTAATTCAGAACCCTCAGATGAACAGGGAAAAAACATAGTATCGCTGCTCAGGGATTACAAGGAAAAATCCACCTCCGGCCTTCCGGAAGCAAGGGAAGTCATAAAGTCACATATAAAGAACAGTATTCTTACAGGCTTTGATATATATATGTCCAACGAGAAGGGAAGGCTGGAGGATGCGAGTATGTTGGAAGGGGTATGCATTGATGAAGCAAACGGATTTGCCGATTTGATATTACCCTTCAATGAACCGCATAAACTTACTTCGAGAGAGAAATTTGAAATAATTCTGCATAAGAACGGGAATTCATCCGGTAACGGAAGGGACGGAGCCTTCAAGGCCATTCTCGCAAGGTATCCATGCTGCAGCAAGACCAGGGAGGCTGAGGGATACAGGAGCTTAAGGCATGAATATGATGAAGCGGATATTGACTATATTTATAATAATGAAGATTATGAGCTTTCTTTCAGCGATAAGATAGAAATTATCACACAAAGGCTGTATGAAGAGATATTCGGACTTAAACACATTGATATGCTGGCTTATTCGGATATTAACGAAGTTGGTTTTTCAAATAACGGGAAGTATGTTTATTGCTGGTCCGGTGAAAAGATATGGCTGAGCTTCCTGCAGATAAGCGAGATGGATGCCAGGGTGATACAGGATAGGGCTATCAGCTTTGAAAAGCACTGCCCCCAGCTTGATGTAAGCCATCCGGAGATACTGTGCCATAGGGGTGACGGGGCCAGAATAACAGTTACCCAAAAGCCGTATTTTTCGGCACGCAACCTATGCATAAGGATTTTTAATCAAAGCTGTGCCGGTTTCAATGATCTGATAACCGCGGATAAGCTGAGGACATTGATTATTGCTCTGGTTAAAACCGGAGAGAGTATCTGCCTTCAGGGGGGATTAGGCACGGGAAAGACTACCACGATGAATGTAATGTATGAACTGCTGGATGATCTTTTGCATATCGGAACAATAGAGGACTATTTTGAGCAGCATATTATGGAGAAATACCCTTACAAGCGCATTGTTGAAGGGCAGGCAGTCAACGGTAAGGATCTTTTGGACGTGGTCAAGACACTGCTGCGGATGTCCGTGGATGTGGCCAATATCGGAGAGGTCAGAGACGGAAATGCATTGTTCGCATTCATTCAGTTGGTGCAATCTGTCTCAGTTGCAGCATGGTTTACTACACATATAACAAATCCCGAGACCACGGTGCCGAGGCTGAAGAACATGCTTATCGGCACAGGCAGGTACTTTTCCGAGCAGAGTGCGATAATGGACATTGTACATTATATAAATATGATTTTTCAGCATGAAATAATAGATGGGCGGATAACAATAACAAAGGTTGTGGAAATTGTTCCCTTGGTGGCGGTATCAAGTGACGGTGAATATGATATTGAGACTCCCAGAGAGCAGCTTGAGAAGCTGTTCTATATTCAACAGCTGCGGAGCAATCCATATAACATGTTCAGGTTGAATACCATAATGCAGTCAGTGGATGGAAGGGCAAAATTCGTCAACTATCCTTCAAGAAGGATGGTGGAAAAAGCGAAAGGGGACAGACAATCATGGGAGTATTTAAAAAACCTTATACGATTGATTGAGATGGATACGGGCATGGCAATACCGGAATATGCAAGGGGGTGACTTGATTAATGCGGAATTATAACAGCAAAGGCATTTTACATGCTCTGCTTGCCGGGCTGAACAAACGCCTTAACCGTATAAACCAGAAATCGCCAGCTCAAAACGCAAGGACAAGCCTGGCACTTCTTTCCGTTTTGACAATTCTTGGTATTATATACTTTCTGTTTGCATGCAGCACTTTCAAGGGCCTTTGGTACCACAGGGCATTATGCGGTTTTTCTGCTTTTATATTCGTGTATTTGTGCAAAGAAACGTATTTTGAGATATATGAGAAGCGGATTAAAAGGGATTTGCCGGATACCTTAAAGAAGCTCACTCATTATTACAATCATTATAAGGGAAATATCATTCCTGCATTGGAAGATACTGTTTCCAAGTGTCCTAAGAGCAATAGGATCTATGTGATAAAAATCAGGGAAGCACTGATGAAGCCGGACTATCAAGTGCAGATAGAGGAACTGGAAAGCAAAATGCCTATGATCTGGCTGAAAATGCTGTGCCGGCTTATTCTTTCCGCAAAGGAGAATGGGGGCATATCCTCAGAGGGAGATACCGTTTCAAATAATCTGAAGCGAATGACCAATATGATTACCTTTCTTAATATTGAACAGGGGTATAATGATGCTGAGCTTCTGGGAATGCAGATTTTTGTGTTTTGCACTCCATTTTTGGTGATACCCTTGACAAAATGGTACAATACCAGTTTGCTTTCAGACCTTAACATGGGGGACATATATGGAAGCATACAAGCCCAGGGACTTACTGCAATTATGATGTTTATCAGCGGGGTTGGAACAGTTTTCATTCATTGGATGAGAAAGCTTCAAAACTGATTAAGGAGTTGAGCAACATTCGGTATTTCATATTGATTCAAGCCATTGCAATTGCTTTGCTGACAACTGCGGCTTCTATATTTGTCCATCAGTATTTCAGGTATCGGAAAATCAAAAGGTTATATAGGGCTGATTATGCCAGGAAAAACTGCTTGAAGAGTATTTCCAGGTTCCTGATTTTTATGCCGCGATATAAAAGCAGAAGATACAAAAATTCAGAGGGATTGATAATAAACTCAGGACTGAGAGTTTCAGTAGAAGAATTTTATTTGGCAAAGACATTGCTTTTTATCCTCGGCTTTGTGTTTTTTATCAGTGTACAAACTACAAATACTTTTGCCATTTACGATTACGTCATTAGCGATTTGAATATGGGAAAGACATTGATAGATGATAATGTACCAAATGATTATACATTGCAGCTTGAAAAAGAGGTTTTCATTCATATAGACAGCAGCCTGCCCAAGGGGAAAGCGGCCCTGAAGGAACTTAAGGATGAAAACAATTCCCAAATTTACATCGAATATATAAAGGCCCAGATAAGCGGTAAATGGGCTGAACTGGAAGAGTATGCAGGGGAAACAGCTGAGAGGATGTATAAGAAACTGATCAAAATCAGAACGATAGAAACAGACTACCTGATTTATTTAACTTCATTTATACTGGCAATAATACTGTATTTTATCCCGAACATAATCGGGCATTTAAAACTGATACTTATCGAGGACAAAAGGGATTGGGAAATACTGAACTATATTTATGTATTTTCAATGTTTGGGAGAATGCCGCCCTTTAATATAAAAAATGTACTTTCCAATATTTTGGTGATTTCAGATATCTATAAACCAATAATAAATGAAGCCTTGAATAATTTAAACAGCGGTAAAGGGGAAGAGGCCTTTGACAACCTGCTGGGAAAAGTGGAAAATCAGGAGCTTTATGAACTCCTGGAGTCCATGCGCCTTTCTATTAGCACAGGGCTTCTCAATATAGTGGACAATATTGATGAAATGGCGGTAAACCAGCTTAAATGGCTGGAGATAAAGAGTATAAAAAGAAGAAAGTCGAAGCAGGTGATTGCAATGGTTCCGGTAGTACTGGTAATGCTTGCGGCAGTCGTATATTTTTCCTACAGCCTTTCGACACTTTCCAATCCAATGAACTATTTAAAATAAACGGGGGGAGTATGAATTATGGAAAAATTCTGGGCGGTAATATTGATATTTGTTGTGGTTGCAGCAGCGGGGCTGATGTATGTCAATCAGGTGTATATTCCTCAGAAGGAGACTCAGATGACAATGGCTGAAATGGCGAATCAAACTCTGTCTGCGGTTAAATTGGAGATAGGGGATGATAGTGTTACTCAAGAGGTTAGTGGGTCTGAAATAAAAGATATAATAGAGGATTACTCAGATGATGATATAGAAATTTACATCAATGGAGTAATTTATGATGGTAATAATGAAATTGATCTTTCCAGTCAGTACTATATGAGAGTAATAAAGAATGATGGTGAGATAACTGAGATCAGGTTTACGAAGATTGTGTAGTTAAATAAACTTATAAGGAACTGTTACACATATAGAAGAATAATATGACACAACTATAAGTTTGCATAACCAAGCAAGAGCTTGTATAGTATAGCAGGGCACACTTTTATGTGTTTTAGTAACAGGCCTCTGATATGGCTTTGGTAAAAAGTTCGTGAAGCCGGCAGGATGCCGGCTTAGGTGCCTCGGGTCATGGAGGACCTTTTGGCACCGGTAGAACTTTTCCAAAGGCATATCAGTATAGGCCTGTCAAAATCATAATCCGTGTGCCTCGATATACTATACTGTCTCTTGCGGAGTTATATGAAAACTTTAGATGTGAAAATTATAGCTTTAAGGAGATTATGCAAATGGAAAAATTCTGGGCTTCAATTTTGGTTATTCCAATTTTCACGTGGTATTCCTTTCACGCCGTCCTGGACAGGGATTTCAGGATAAAGCAGCAGGCAGTAGAAAATATAGTATATCAATATACACAGATAGCTGCTAAGAAGGGTGCCTTGTATAATTCTGTCTATAATGAGATGGAAGAAAGATTATCAAGGTTCGGAACATTTGACATCAGTTTGACGGCAGAGAGATTCACCGGCAGCAGCGATACACCGGAACTGATAGAAGGTGCGTATATAATAGGAAGGGATTTGCGCTCGGAAGGTTTTGACATAATAAACATATATGCTGAGAGCATTAACCGGCATCCCCTTGGAAGGCTGTATGAAATCACACCTTTTGGAACAAGGTCAGGCGCAGAAGCAGACATCAGGTATTTTGGCAAAGCTTCGGTATATATTCAATAGCAAGGAAGTGGCGCTATGAAGTCTTTTTTTTGGAGTTTGATTTTTATATTCTGCACATGGAGCATGTTCTTCATAGGGAAGGGAATAGACAACATAGACATAATGGCTGAGAGGTACAAGAGGGCACTGGATGCCGGAGCAAATGCAGCTTCCGGATACAGAGCCTATTATTCCGAAGGAATGCTTTATGCTCATGGTGCAGGATTCGGCATTGGACTTGAGGACAGCAATAATGTGCCTGTGGAAAGGGAAGAGGCTGTTAAATGGTTTTACCGGCTGTTTTTCAGGAACCTTGGTATAGAGGACACCGATAAGCAGAATGAGTATAAGAGGTATATGCCTATGAAAGCTATTATCCTTTTTGACAGGCTTATGATAGCTGATGCGGATGATAACTGGCATACATATGATCCTGCAGGGGAAAAAGAATACATAATCCAATACAGAGAAAAGGATTATAAGTTCACATTGTCTGATCAGGTCTATAACATTGAAAACAGCTCATGGATCAGGGCAGATGATATCGGGCTGGAGGCAAAAGAAAGAAAAGAACTGGTTACGAATTATATAATCAATGAGCTTAACAGCTTTTTGGATAACAGGGGCAATAAGGAAAGCGGCAGTCATTACAAGATAGTATTCTCTCTGGACGATGCTTCAGACAGTAAACTCAGCGGAATAAACGGGATCAACTTTTTTATACTATGTGAAGGAATACCCATACCATCACTTAATCCCTTTAAACAGGAAAAGTTTTTTGCTTACAGTGTAGGCGGAAGCGAGATAAAAAAGAAGTAGCTGTATATGGAGAAAATTGCATTACGTGTATTTATTATGCAGCTGTGAATGTCTACCCCCACCTAAAATGCTAACACATTTTTATGGTGGGGGTCTTCTTGTGATATTCTATGCATTTAATATGTGGAATAATGTCGAATTATTATAGTGCCCCCATCCGTCAAGACAGATTTTTTTGTGGGCTAAGTTAGATTCTCCTTTCGTACTTAATTTTGTATTTATAGGAATATATGGGTGTTATGGGCTAACACAAACTAAGCTTTTATGC
>JAGOLK010000126.1 GCA_017994115.1 Clostridia bacterium
CAGTTATGCGATGTCCCCATCTTTGTATCTGAATTTGATTGTTTTCCAAGTTAATTCATATCAGGTAGCTTTTGAGGAATTCCGGTATCCCTTCTATAGCCCTGCTGCAGCTAATCGTAAAATCCACGCCGAATTTTTCATGAAGTATTTCAAGATTCTTTATGAAGCCTTCAAGGCAATCATCCTGCGCATTGCTTACGATCTTCTGCCCGTCAATGTATATGTTCTCTATGTCAAAATCCTGTGATATTATCCCGCAGATAAAACCATAGAATGATTTAAGATTCTCAAGCTGGAAATCTCCGGTTTCAATCAGTCTTATTCTCCGGTTAAGGTCATGAATTCTGTTTCTGTCCCTATCGATATATACAACATTACCCTTTGCTGTTCTGCCTGATTCATTAGCCAGTTCAATCATTCTTTTTGTTTTGCCTGAGCCTTTTACGCCCAGAATAAACTTAACCATAATAATTACCCCCCTATTATTTTTTATTGTGGAGATACTATAAAGATACTATAACTCAGAGTATTTTTCAATCTCAATATCGCCGAAAACTTCTAAATATTCTGTTTTTTAAAAGTACGACACATGAAATTCCGCTGTTTATGTATTTAATCAATTTCCTTAAAAAATTTTTTGTAAATATACTGTATATAATTACTATTTTATACAGATTTATTCATAGAATATGTTTGCCCATTTAGGCATGGAATGAATTATCACTGATACAGCGGTATATCTTGGTATATTTATGCGTTCCAGCGCTTCTATTGGTTAAATTTGCCGAACTTTTAGAAAATTTATGTATTTACACAATCCCTTTTTTTTGAGATAATGTTAAATATACAAATAAGGCTTTTTTGAGCCTTTTATAATGTTCCTGAGGTTTCAACTGCATAGGGTAGGTTTAAACTAGCAAAACGAAATTTTTCTAAATTTATTTTAAGTTTAATGTATCTGTTTAAACATACCTCAAAGCAGTGAAATAAAAAAGTAAAAGGAAGGGGTAATGTTAATGACTACAAAAACAAAGAGAGAAGCGACATTGCTTGAAGCTCTGTTGCCGGTTGTAATTACCATTGGGCTTCTGATGTATGCTGTCCTCCCAGTATTTGAAGTTGGCCAGGACGTTCATATTGCATTGATTCTTGGTGCTCTTATAGCTTCTATTGTTGCTATCACGCGACTTGGCTACACCTGGAAAGAGGTTGAAGATGGTATCATATCAACAATATCCGATACAATGCAGGCTATAATCATTCTTGCAATCATAGGCATGATAATTGGCACCTGGATACTTGGGGGTATTGTGCCTACTCTTATTTACTATGGATTGCAGATACTTTCTCCGGGCTTTTTCCTTATAGCAGCATGTTTACTCTGCTGCATTGTATCCCTTGCAACAGGAAGCTCATGGACAACTGCCGGCACGGTCGGTATAGCTCTTATGGGAGTTGCTGCCGGCCTCGGTGTTAATCCGGGTGCAGCGGCAGGTGCTATTATATCCGGTGCCTATTTTGGAGACAAGATGTCCCCGCTGTCTGATACAACCAACCTTGCACCTGCAATGGCAGGAGCAAATCTTTTCGATCATGTAAGACATATGGTTTATACTACAGGTGTCAGCTTGGCAATAGCTCTTATTGGCTTCGGTATTCTTGGTGCCGGCTATGCAGGCAAAGAGCTTGATATAAGTGCAATTAATGAGATACTTAACCTTATGAAAGAAAGCTTCAATATCAATCCGTTACTTCTCCTGGTTCCTATCATAGTTATTGTGATGGTTGCCAGGAAAGTTCCTGCTATACCCGGTCTCTTCATAGGTACACTTCTGGGCGGAGTGGCAGCAATGATATTCCAGGGAGCAAGCTTCGCAGGTGTTACTGATGCTATGCAGTATGGTGTAGTATCGGAAACAGGAAATGAAATGCTTGACTCGCTTCTCACAGGAGGCGGCTATCAGAGTATGATGTGGACTATATCACTTATACTGGCTGCTCTTACTTTCGGCGGTGTACTTGAGAAAACAGGCATGCTGGAAACAATAGGCAAGGTAATATTGAAATATGCAAAGAGCACAGGGGCACTTGTTACAGCAACTATATTCACAAGTATCTTCACAAACGTACTTGCCGGTGACCAATATTTGGCTTTGGTGCTTCCGGGCAAAATGTACAAGGATGAATACCGCAAGAGAGGCCTTGCTCCGAGAAATCTTTCAAGATGCCTGGAGGATGCAGGGACACTTACTTCGCCTCTTGTTCCTTGGAATACCTGCGGTGCTGCAATGTCAACATACCTGGGCGTTCCAACAATTGAGTATTTCCCATACTGCTTCCTGAATCTGGTTAACCCGATAGTCTCAATTATATTCGGTTTCACCGGAATCACAATGATGAAGCTGGAAGATGACCCATCGGCTCCGGAGTATAAAGGGCCAAAATCAAAAAATGAAAACGTATCAGCTTAGTAAATAATAAAAGCCTGTTGCGGATGCAACAGGCTTTATTCATATCTCAATCAATTCCTTCGTGAACTTGTTCAGCAC
>JAGOLK010000127.1 GCA_017994115.1 Clostridia bacterium
GAAGCACCGTCCCTGCCTGCATATTCGTCTGTAACAAGAACAGTCTTGATTCCCTTTGCAGCTATCTTCTTGCAGTTCATCATAAGGTCGGTATCAGGATTTCCGAAACCTTCTTCTGATATTATGACTGCATCAAGATTCAAATATTCTGCAAGCTTTGCCGTCCAGTTGGAGGATCTTTCCTTATCGGCAAGAGTAACATTTTCATTGGTAATTATTACTCCTACAAAATTGAAATCCTTGCCGTGCCTTTCATAAAGGTCTTCAATAATCGGATTGTTCAAATGATTGTATGTCGGATTCTTATCGCAGGCTGATACGCAGTTGCCGCTTACTATTGCCCCATCCATAGCTTCCGTAGGATATATGAATGTAGGAACAATCTTCTTTGCGTCCACTCCGTATACATAGGTGTCATGGAGCAGTCCCTGTGTCTGAAGCATGTATACATATGCCACTCTCGGAAGATTCGGATATAGTTTTGCTCCTTCCATTAAGGGTGGAGTTTCATATACCTTTACTTCATCAGGGGTTATATTCCTGCCTGCTTCTCCGAGATAAGCCGCTGCCTTGTAGCCTACCATTCTTACTGCATGCTCATGCTCATGCTGCTGGAGTTTTTCCACCGGTGTGCAGACAATAACAATGTTCTGAGTCTTAGAGAATGGTGTATACTCTGCTCCGGGGCCGCTCATGTCTATGATGCCTTCCTGAAATCCCACAATCTTTCCTGCAGTAACAACTGCAGCACCCTTTAATACATTTGTTTTGCCAGAGCCGACCATATCTACCTTGTTGACCATACCGGGGAATATTCCGCCGGGGCCTTCTACTTTAACTCTGGGCTCAATTACGTCTTTTACAGGCATTATTCTTGTTTCTTCACCTGGTTTTGCAATGTCAATCTCAATTTTTGTCAATCTGGGGTCACCGCTGACCGCCTCCAAAAGCTCAGCCTTGTTGACATAAAGAGTTCCCTTTTCAACCTTGGTAGCATCACCGAATTGTACATCCTTAATGAAAATATTACCCAACTCTAAACGCAAAACGTTCACCTCCCTAATAATTTGAGTAGTTCAATAAATACAGTTTATTATATCTTTTCTTAAAGGTTTTCTTTTATAAGGTTTTCGACAGCTTCAGGGGTGCAGTTTTCTGCTCCGCTGATTTCTTTAATCTTCTCCCCATTTTTGTATACGATGAAAGTTGGAAGTCCCAATACCTTCTGCCCGATTGCCAGTCTTCTGTTCTGAGTAGTATTAAGCTTGCACATTTTCATTTTATCCCCGTATTTTTCAGCCAGAGCGTGCACCTCCGGCATTAATGCTTTGCAGGGCTCACATTTTTCTCCCCAAAAATCAACCAGTACAGGACCTGTTGCTTGAAGCACTTCTGAATCAAAATTATCCTTGTCTAGCTCAATCATATTTTCACCTCCTTTAATTTCCGAAATTCTTTTCAATATATTTTTCGGCGTTGACCGCTGCTATTGCGCCATCTGCAGCTGCCGTAACAACCTGTCTCAGTGATTTCACCCTTACGTCTCCTGCTGCGAATATTCCCTCAACTGATGTTCTCATTTCTTCATCTGCCATTATATACCCCTTTTGGTCCATTTCTACAACGCCCTTGGCAAAATCAGATATCGGTTTGGTGCCTACGAACATGAATACACCGTCAGTCCTGAAATCTGTAACTTCATTAGTCTTCACATTCCTGAGCTTAATACCCTCTACTATCCCGTCGCCATAAATCTCTTCCGGTACTGTGTCCCACATGATATCAATCTTCTCGTTTTCCATTGCCTTCTCTGCTATGGACTTTGCAGCCCTGAATTGATCTCTTCTATGTACTATTGTGACCTTTTCGGCAAACTTAGTAAGGTATATAGCTTCCTCAACCGCCGCATCTCCGCCTCCGACAACCACAACTTCCAATTCGGCGAAGAAATCTGCATCGCATGTTGCACAGTAGGATACACCTTTTCCCCGAAGCTCCGTCTCTCCCGGGATCCCCAGCATCATCGGCTGAGCGCCTGTTGCAATAATAATTGTTCTTGTGCTTATTTCATTACCGCTTCCAAGCTTTATTTTCTTTATCTTATCTGATGTATCAATGCTTAATACTTCGTCTTTCACAAGTTCGGTTCCGAAGGCTTCCGCCTGGTTTTTCATTCTTTCCATAAGCTTGGGCCCTGTCGGCATTTCAATTGAACCCGGATAATTTTCAAGTTCTTCCGTAGTACCTGCCTGTCCGCCCCATTTAGCCTTTTCAACTATCATTGCACTCATTCTGGCTCTCGATGCGTACAATCCCGCTGAAAGGCCTGCAGGTCCTCCGCCTATTATAACAACATCATATACCTTGCCCATTTATACTCCTCCCTTTACTTTGTAATACTGTCATAAGCACTTTCAAAAAGCTTCAAGTCCACAAATCTAAAATCATTAAGTACTCTGTCATTCCATAACGGTACTTTGACATCCCTTTGGAATTTCTCCGCTGAAGCTATACTGCTCTCCATGACTGTAAGAGAC
>JAGOLK010000008.1 GCA_017994115.1 Clostridia bacterium
GTTTTCTTAATCCTGTCATTTTGCATCTTTAGTTTATTATAATCCTTAGCCATTATGTCACCTCCAAACAGACTGTGATTTTATAACCACACTTCATTCTTTCTTTGCTTATAACCAAAAGCATTTTATCAGTTGCTCCACTATCAAACCATTCAAAATTACTTTAGAGAGCTCTTTTACTACTTCTGTGTGTTCTTCTCCCTTTGATCCCTCTCTCTTATCAGTTCCAGCCCCTTTTCGGCGCCTCTCACCAGAGCTTCTTCCGCAATCTCGTCCCACTGAACCCCGTTGTACTTATACTCTTTATTAATCATAGCTTGGGTTTCCGGTTCTTTTGATAAGTTCTGGAGAGTATCCGCTTTCGATGCCGTTTTTGCATTATTCATATTGTAAGTCCCTCCCTTTAATTTCATAATATCATAATGGATAGTATCTATAATTACTATGTCTGCACTAATTATTCTCTTACAAAATGCCGACTTGCAGTATCATATTCACCTATTTATTGTTATCGGCAATATTCAATACTATATACTTTCCCTGTTATTTCTTTAATGGCACCCAGTATTATTGGCTCATATTCATTTTCTAGTATATATTTGTTCATTCCATTATCTACGGATAGCTTTATAATATTATCTACACATGAGATAGGGTATATCCCTCTCATCCATGTGTTAAACTCTTTTTCTGGTATTTTTGTTATTAGCGCCTCCATAATTAGCATCCATAGGCTTTTGTCAAATGTATTCTCTACAAATTTTGACACACTGTTATGAATCTTTAGCAAGTTCAATAGTTTACTATTTAATTCGCTTTCTGGCGGAGATTCTAACAGCAATCTTAATAAATCGCAGTATTTATCATAATCAAGGTTACCCGAATATTCATCGTCTTTATTGCATTGCTCAATACATCTCTTATAATCCGGATCCATATTTATCAGTTTCCGAGTTTGCCTATCAAGTTTATTTACTTGCTTCTTCAAAAGCATAATTTCAATACTAATCTGATCTAATTGCTTTAGCCTTACTTTTTTTCCTCAAAGCGTTCTAGTAAGATATCTCTATCTATACTAAATCATCCCTTCATTATTAATCAAATTCAAATATTGCCTTAATGGAATTAAGCCTTGGATTTCCAGGATGAAGGGCTCTACCCTTCATCCTCTTCTGCGGCATTTGTGTTATTATTAACTGTAACCTTTAGTTCCATAAGCCTGCCTTTATGACTTATGTTCTTATTCTTTTTTACAGCATAATACACTATCGCTACAACCGGTAGCATAAGAATTGTAAGCACAGTAATAATGTGTTGCATTAGCTCTCCTCCTTTCTATCATCTTTTTAATATGCATTTTGTGTTAATAAAAACGCAGCCAAACAAAAAAGGCATGACAAAAACATCAAATTTCATCATACCTTTTACCACGCGGGGTAACCTTTGCCAACCTTTTGCCTTTACCTGGCAACCTTTGCTAACCTACTTATAATTATAATAAATGTTATTTATATAATCAATACATTAAAACTTCTTATAAATATGAATTTTCACATACAAAGCCAAGATAAAAGTGAAAACCAGTGAAAATCACAATTTTAGTTCTCAATATTAAATTTTCTTAGGGAGTATCTCAAATTTCTGCAAACGATTAGCTTGCCAATAGACAGTCATCTTTATGAGTTTATGTTTATCTAATATATGTGTTTTTTTGGCTCCTTCTTCAGCATATCAAGTTATTGCTGAATCATCGAATTTTGCCTTTTGCTAATTACGTCAATGTCTCCTTCATCGCCTTTACTTATTAGTGCCGAATAGTTACTTCTTCTGCTTTTGTCAGTTACGTTAATGTCTCCTTCATCTTCTACTATAATATTTACCGATTTAATGTATTTTTCATCCACCATTTGTCTTATCCTTCTATGACCATAGTAATCTTATCCATATATGATTATTATATCTTCTTCATGTATTCTTCCGTATTCTGCTAATATTTTGAACAATTTTTTTTCCGTCTCCATTATCTCCATAGTTTATTTATCCCTCCACTTGTTTTGTTCGTTTTCTGTATGAACCCGCCTATACCTGCCAAAAATTTTATATAAAATTTTGTATGAATAATGTCCTTATATGTCTTTATTTTACTGTATTTTTTTAAACTTGTTTTACACAGTTAAGTAGTTAAAATAATATGTAATAGAATATGAACAAAATTTACCTACCTATAGAGCATTTTGAGAGGGACATTTTTAACATTACATAATATTATTTACCAGTGAAAGGCAATGCATTTCTGATATATTTATCATAGCCCATAATATAAATATCAATAAAATGATTTTCAGAGTCTGGATCGTTTTCCGCAATTTAATATCCCTTTGCACAAAAAGACATGTGCCTGAAGCTGTCATCATTAAACAATATTCCTTATAAGAAATTTATAATAAGAGTAATCGCTTTATTATCGGCATCCCAATTTCTATTGAGGTTCTTTGCATAGAATTCTATCGATACAAAGACACTGTCACATGTAGAGACTTTTCAATCTGACTTAATGTCTTCTTTAATATATTAATTTCACTTGTATTTTTCCCTTCCAGATTAAACAATACTTTTGAGTGTGAAGATGCAGATTATACAGATACAGTCTGTACAATCTGTTATAGTCCCCCCATCGTATATAGCGTTCAATGATACGATTAGACATATAACATTTATTTATTCATCTTTGTATATAGTGTACCCTAATGTGAAATATGGGTACACTATATGCCTTCTCAGTGTACCCTAATGTGAAATATGGGTACAACGAATACATATATTTATAGTTTTACCGGTATATTTTGCAATCCTGCCTAAAATATTACTTAATCAAAATGGAAAAATTGTTGAAACTAATATAGGTAAAAAGCAGCATTATAGCGCATTACGATAGTGTACCCATATGTTAAATATGGGTACACTATGGAGACTCTTTTTAGTGATCCCTAATGTCACATATGGGTACACTATGAGCCTTTTTATTTATTAAAATGTTATAATGAAGTACAATTAAATCTTGTTTTTCGCAATAATAATATTTTCTGATTGTTTACTTATATTGGTAAACACGCATAAATGTTAGAAGCAGAAAAAAAATAAGCAATAAATAGAGATAACTTCCTATTTATTGCTTATCCATTTAATCTATTATATTTGCATTTATAGTCTACCTATGCAAATATGCGTATGTTATGTCTGGTCTATTGTCTCCATGCCCTAATGCATTTCCGACTTTTATTGCCGACTTCTTTAAGGTATAGCCTTTCGCTATTAACTTTCTGTCAAGATTTTGGGCAAAGGTGTGGCGTAGACCATGAAATGTAGGCATAGTCTCTTTATTGGGATCTGCAATTTCTTTTTGGTGTTTATAAATGAAATTCTGAATAGACTTTTTGAATTTATGGATCTCATGATTTTCCATATATATGAGTGGGCAGATAGCATACTCCCCTTCAGCATTTTCCTTTATGATCTCTAATAACTTCCTCTGCTCGCAGGATAAATACAGGGTTCTCGGTCTACCTCCCTTTGTGTTTGTGAGATACAGCTTGTTTTCTTCCAGGGCTTTCACTACTCTAATTGTCTTAAGAGATACTGCCTCATCAATCCTTAGCCCGAGTATTAGTGCTGCATAAACTACTAACACTAGTTCATGTCTTTTTAGCTTTTCTGCTATTTTTAAAAAATTAACAATCTCAATTTCAGTCCAACTACGATCTGGTTTCTCCTTCTTTGCATTTAGTTCTAATATTTTCTGATTAAAAGAGTTACTGTCCATTAACTCAAATCGAGTACCATTAGTCTGGTTATGAAAAAACCTTATTGCTGATAACTCCTTTTTTATATAAGTTTCTTCTTTCCCTTCTTTCTTTAGTTTATTTCCATATACGTATAGATGCTTATCTTGGATGTTTTGAATTTTTTGTACATTGAATTCTAATGCTATAAATTTTATAAATCTTAGCATAGTAGCCAAATATGTATGCCGTGTTGATATAGATCCTTGATTACACCCCCTTACAACCTTTTCAAATTGTCTACCTAATGTGTCAATGGCTCCAATATCTACCTTTTTCCATGTGTACCTCATTCAAATTTCTCCTTTCATTAATTTAATTTTTTGTCATTTGCAGTCAAAGAGCAGCCACAGGCATAGTAATGCCCGGTATAAAGCCCAATTTCAAGTGGTTTCTTTTTCGCACTGTTGCGATCTACCCCGGTAATACTTGCTATTACTTATTTCCCGGAGGGGGCTTGCCCGGGTTCGGCGCCCTTTTCCTTCTCTTTTCTTTTTTTATAAAGAAGAAAAGAGAGGGAGAAAGGCGCCTTATATTAGTTGTCAAAGATCTATTATAATAATTTGAGCACTATAAAGCTACGTACCTCTTGTGGGGCGGTAATTATACTACCTGCAGCACCTGTCAGTGCAATTGCGGACAGGATTTGGATAAAACACATTATGATTTTTTCAGATTTCAAATTTTTCATCTCCTTTCTTTTGCTAGTAATCAAAAAGCTATGGGAAGGCATCCCATAGCTTTTTGATCTTTTTTCACTAAATTTTAAGTTTTTTTGCTTATTAGTTCAATGTTATACCGTTTAAAGATATTCTTACTTTTTTCAATTTGTTATAAGCAAAAAATAAAAGGTCAGACATTAATTATCTAACCTCTTGTGTGCTTACCTTTTAACGGCGCTAACCGTTAACATGCTAACCTTAAATCTTATTATAACTGCTTCTTCGTCACTGTCAACCGGTTTTAGTTAAATATGTACCATATGATACATAAAGGACAAAACTTAACATTTCTACTCTCTATCATCCTCAATATATTCAAATAAATCTCCTGGTTGGCAATTAAATAGTTTGCATAGTTCGTTAATATGATTAATATCAATATGCCTGACTGTTTCATGATAATACATTGATACTGTATTTGGGCGTATTCCGGTTTTTTTAGCTACGTCTTTCTGTGTCATCTTATGTTTACCCATTAAATCTGATAGCTTTATTTTTATCATTATATTCACTCCCAGCTCAGCAGAAAGTTCCCTTCAACAGTATCTTTCTGAATTTACTTCTATTATATTTGTTACCTTAGGTAACGTCAAACAATAATATAAAATAACTAAATTAGTTATTGACATTTATCTTTTTCTGTTATATAATATCATTATTAGATATTTATTATTGATTTGAGATACAAGAAAGATAGTAATATAATAATATAATAATTTAGGAGGCGATAAAATATGACGAATATGTTAAAAGCAACCGTAATAATAAATGGATGTAGACCATTGTTATGGCATCACTTTGGACCCGATTCATTGCCATTAGTCAAAACTGAAAGAAAAGGTGTAGCGGGTAATAATCCAGAAGAGTGGAAAAAAACTGTACTGTACGACGAAAACAACCAGCTATATCTTGAGCCATCTTATATCTTTGCTTGCTTACGAGACGGTGCGAGATATACAAAAAAAGGCAGAGGTTCGCTACAGTCATCAGTGGCAGCCACACTGCAGGTTTTAGATGATAAAATTCTCGTTGACAGATATCTTCCGGACGAAATTACAACAGATCCAAATAAACCAGTGTTTTTGGATATAAGAAGTGTAAAAAATCCGGGAACTAAATCCAGAAATATAAGATACAGAGTCGCTGCCTCAAAGGATTGGCATATTGTCTTCAATATTTCGTGGGACAAGACAATCATAAATCGAGACCAAATTCATGCAGTTATTATTGATGCCGGTATGTATTGCGGTCTCGGAGACGGAAGATCTATTGGCTTTGGAAGATTTATCGTTGATAAATTTGAAGTACAAGATAATGCCTAGGAAAAGACCCCCGAGAGAAATATGGTCAAATATAAGGAAGATTATCTGGCTTCGTGACAATAAATGCTGTACTCATTGTCACACCACTATACCCCTTAATGAATGCCATATAGACCATATTGTATCCGGCAAGTACGGAACGAATAAATTCAATAACCTAAGAACCCTATGCAGGCGTTGCCATGTATTAAGATCTGATAGCAGGCACAGAGGAATGATTGCAAATGCAATAAGGGATGGTATCATCCCAGCAGATTGGCGAAGCTATACTTGGGATTAGAAATAACTTCGAAACGGTACTAAGTACCGTATATGGAGCTTAACCGACTCCATACTGATGAGATTAGGTTAATTTAACCAGGTCCGGTTCGGTTCGGTACGGTATGGTACGGTCTAGCTTGGCCGGGAATGGCGGGATTTGGTTAGGTTTGGTTAGGCTTGGCCGGGCAAGGGTATATTGAGTAAGATTTAGTGCCATTGATGCATTAATTCTTACTCAATTACTTCTTCCATTTTTGATGTTACTGCCACTTTTTTCTGTCTTTAGCTCATAGACACAGCTCATGTTGAGAATATCACTGCAAATAAGGTTATGATGCCATGTCACATATAGGGGTTACATTTATTTACGACTATGATCTAATTTTGTATTAAGAACTTCCCTGTGTAGTATTATCTTTCAATATATTGTATGTATTGCAATTAGTACTATATAGCATTAAACAATACTACTTTATAAAAAAAATTAATATTAGCACAAAAAAAGGATTGCAATTATCTACCATATCTGGTATGCTCATAATAAGCTAGTTGGTACTAGCTAGGTAGGTATTTTAAGGTTAGTAGATAAAAGGTTGGCAAATTGCAATGCAATTTGCTTTTTTGATTTTAGATCAAAAAAAATAAAAAAATTCTAAAATCCGCAATGCATAAATGCTTTGCGGATTTTTCTGTCTGAGTTTCACCAATATTAAATACAAATTAGTAAAGGAGGTCTTATTATTTAAACTTATCTTGTTTCACTATTATATAACAATAATTTATTTTAAGGGGGATTTTTTAATGAGTAAAACCTACAAAGTTAGCGATATCGAGTCAATCTTACAACTGTCCCGGACAAAAGCCTACGCCCTTGTTAATCAAAACTTATTTCCGATCATTCGTATCGGTAAAATAATTCGCATTCCGTCTGAACCTTTTGATGGCTGGATGACATCTCAAATGAATCAAAAGCCAAAACCCAATACGAATGACGATGATAAAGATGACACAAAAGCCGTTTAAGCCATAAAACCATAATAAACATCAACAAAAGGAGGAGATAAAATGGACGGGAGCATTCAAGAGCGACTAAACACTAAGGGAAAAAAGGTCTATGATTTAATGTTTAGGGTAATAGACCCAAAAACCGGTAAAAAAAAGCAAAAGCTTAAAAGAGGATTTGCAAAAAGGGGCGATGCCCAAAAATATTTAAATGAGGTATTAGGACAAATCGAAAACAATAATTACATAGATATTAAAAGAATCACACTTCGAGAGCTACTCGATGAGTGGCTCTCGAAGTACGTCGAAGGCAAACTTGCACCAAATACGGTAAGAGGATATAAAGTCAATATCTATAAGCATATTATTCCCAATATCGGATGGATCCCGCTTCAGCAGCTTACATCAAGGGACATAGAAAACTTTTATAACGAACTTTATAAAGATAATGACGACGACACTAGTACTGGATTATCAGCAACCAGTATAGAATATATCCACCGCAACCTAAGCAAAGCCCTTGATTATGCTACAAAAGAACGCCTAATCCTAAGAAATCCTGCTAGAGATGCAGAACGGCCATCAAAGGAAATATTTTATGGCGATGTCTTCGACCAGCGGACTATTATGCAGTTATTAACTACTGTTAAAAATGATCCTATGGAGCTTCCTATCGCACTCTCCGGTCTATCCGGCTTAAGAAGAGGCGAAGATGCCGGACTTATGTGGATAGATGTTGACTTAGATAGATGTATACTCAATATTCGCAAACAAAGAACTGCTGGAGCAGTAAGTACTAAACGTGATAAACTAAAAACATTAGGCAGCTACAGAAGTATCCGAATCACTAAAACTCTATCAGAAATATTAAAAAGACACAAAGAGCTTCAAAACAAAAACAAGGAAATATTAGGAGAAGATTATGTGGACACTGGATTTGTATGTTGTGAGCCGGATGGTAGTATTGTTGACCCTTCCACCTATAGCAAAAGGTTCTCGCAGATACTTAAAAAACATAATTTTAAAGCAATCCGTTTTCATGATCTGAGACATTCCTTTGCAACTAACCTGATTCGTTTGGGAGTGCCTATTAATACAGTATCAAAAATGCTTGGTCACTCATCAGTAACTATCACCCTTGACATCTATGCTCATGTGCTTGAAGAAATGCAGCAGGACGCTGTTATAAAAATGGATGAGGATATTTCAAAGTATATTGACAATCAGGATGATATTATCGATATAGACACCAATAACAAAACTGATGAAAGGTAGAACTCTATTGAAAAACATCTTAACAATATTAACGCAGAATCCAATAGCATATCACCAAGTATCATGCGATTTTGTTATCAAAAAGTTATCAATTTACCATTATATAACAAATTAAGGGTTTCATCGTTAATGATGAAACCCTTCTAAACTTAGTTATATGGCGGAGAGAGAGGGATTCGAACCCTCGGACCGCGTTAACAGTCACACGATTTCCAGTCGTGCGCCTTCGACCAACTCAGCCATCTCTCCATAAACAGAGCTGTTGCTCGTACTTTAGTATTATACTAAATTGGACTTTAAATATCAACAGTATTTTGTTTGCTATTTTACATAATTTTTTTGCTGCCGAAATGTATGCAATGCTATGAAAATGGCAATTTTTATGATAGAGTATTCATATACTATTATGCTTAAGTGTGGGGAAAACAAATGAAGCTGAAAATCGACAGAACCCTTTTAAAATACGTATATTTCGTTGTGCTTGCCACTATCCTGTATGTGATATACAGGCTGATTTCCAGCTTTGAATATATTTTGGGCGCGATAATCGGCGCTTTGTCAGGATTGCTGGCCGTTCTGGCTCCCTTTATTATTGCGCTGGTGGTTGCATATCTGCTTCATCCGATAGTATGCTGGATAGAATCCAATGTTATGTACAATAAAAGAATTACAAAAACAGAAGCTGATTGTTCGGACAAGCACAAAAAATTAAAGCGCACAATGAGCGTGCTTCTTACATACCTGCTGGTTCTGGGCTTGCTTGTCGTTCTTCTTTATAGTTCTTATGCCATGATAGGCGGAAAAATCAGCAGCCAGGTAGATATTAATTCAGTTATTGAGTCTTTGATAAGCTATTCTGAAAGATACATCCACATTTTCAGCCAATTGAGATCATGGCTTGAAAACAGCGGCTTGTCGGACAACCTGAAGCAGCAGCTTATCGATACCGTAGAGAGCGCCAATGAGTTGATAAGCTCGGCTATATCCAATTCCTTCATCAAAATCAAAAGCTTCGGAAGCAATATTGTAAATATCGTTCTGGGGCTTATACTTGCCTTCTATATTTTGAAGGATATTGAATACTTCAGGGAGTTGTACGGAAAAACCGCAAAAGCATTGATAAAGGAACAAAAAAATGAAAAATTGAACAATCTGTTTGAAGACATTAATTCGATACTGTCCCATTTCATAAGGGGACAGCTGCTGGCGGCATTGATTGTAGGCATCCTGAGTTCCATAGGATTGTCCATTATAAGGCTTGACTTTGCAATTCTCATAGGTATGACTGCAGGTATAGCGAATATCATTCCTTACTTTGGCCCTATATTAGGCTCTGTACCTGCAGTAATCGTAGGGCTTCTCAGCGGGAACCCCGTTAAGGCACTTCTTGCAATTATCGTGCTTGTTGCAGTGCAGCAGATAGACGGCACCCTGATTTCTCCAAGAATTGTAGAAAGCAGTGTGGGGCTGCATCCTGTGTTTGTGATGCTTGCCATCATAATCGGAGGCGCATACCTTGGATTATTGGGGATGCTTATTGCCGTTCCCATTGCTGCAATTATCAAGATGTTCCTGGTCCGGTGGATGGAAAATAAAAAAAATATAGAGGCATAGCATGCCTATTTCATATTTTTGTACATAAGCCATTTTATCAAAGTCTCCACTGTCCTGTTGATAAGCTCCAGGCTTTTAAACATTTCCTCATAAGCCTCTGCCACTGATTTTACCGTATTTTCCGCATCATTCACCACATTGTTCAATAACTCCTGTATGTGAGTAGCCGACTCTACCGATTCGTCAGCCAGCTTTTCCACCTTCATGGCAATTATTGCAGAACCCCTGCCTCCAGAACTTGCATTTTCCGCTTCAGCTGAGGCATTTACAGAAAGCAGCTTACTTTCATCTATCATTACCGATATCAGGCTCAGGTTTTCTTTAATTTTTTCTGTGTATTTATCAAGCTTCAGTATAATTTCCTTGGAATTCCTGGCATATTCCTCGATCCTTGCAGCTTCTTCTCCCGCCTTCAAGTCTTTAGCCTTGCCCTTAAGCATGGTCTGGGTATATTTCATTATTTCCCTGGCATTCTCCATGGATTTGTTTATATTTGATATTATTCCCTTTACAACCGTATTGGAGGATGCAGTATCCTCTTCATTATTTACGCTCAGGCTGTTTACCCCGTTCAGTAATGTTTGCTCTGCAGCCTCAAGGCTTTGTGAGGAAACCTGGATATTGGAGAAAATATTATTGATGTTTTCATAGTGGCTGTGGGTGTTTGAAAGGATACTCAGTGCTCTTTTTGAAATAGCCGTAATTAATGCAGCTGCGACACCGAATTGAAAAAAATACAGTATCAGTCTGATATAACTGTTTTGAACTGCAGCATCAAAACTCCAATTTGAACCTACTCTCAGGGTCTCTCCTATCATGATACCCAATACAGATATGCCGATGGAACGGCCAATCAGCTTCAAGTCAAAATACATGCAGGCAAAACCTATTGGTATAGCCAGAAGCATGATAATCCCCATGTTAAGATAACTGTATCCAAGGATACAAATCGCTGCCATACAGTAGATGTTCACACTCTTGACTGTATTAACATCCATACTGAAGCCTCTGCATGCGATAGGAACTGCGCAGGCAATTATTACTGTGACGGCAATTACTATTGTGTGAAGCCACGGAATCAATATTATTCCCGCAGCTTTAAGAATAACAAAAGCCGCAATTGCTACCAGCATCAGCTTGAATATCCTGACAAGCAAATCGTTTACATAGAGTGTATTCTGACCGGTTGCATCACTCTGGTACATCAAAGCATCCCCCCAGATAAAATATGGAATATATTTTAATCGGCATATTTCTGCATAATAATTTATTTCCCGGGAAATATCCTTATTTTTTGCGCAAGCTTTACCATATATCAGACATGTGCATACTTATATATTAATAATTCGCTGTTTTTCACCCAATATCCTGTTATTGACGAAAGAAAAAAACCGGAGCTTAGACTCTGGTCAAATTGGTGACAAAGTTCAAAATAAGAACAGCAACGTATAGTTAGAGCATAATTATACAAAAATTGTTAATGGCTCTTATGAGGCTCGACTTAGAAACAACCGTATGCGAGGTATGGAGGCCGAGCAAGCTGTCACGGTCACGGACGACCTTTGACAGCGTTAGGTTTTTCTTAGTTGAGCAGAATTAGAGCCATCAATTTTTGTATACCTATGCGAGACTATACATTGCTGTTCTTATATCGAAGGTTTTTCATCAACCTCCTACGGTATCAGAAGTGATCCCTTTTCTTTCATATCCGTCATGCTGTTGGCCTTTATCATGCCTTTGGATATTGTATATAAATCATCCCCGATGTATATTATTCTTTCCACGTTCATATTGCCCCTGTACCAGCGGTCTCCTGCCTTTTTGTATTCCTCTTCGCTGATATGTGAAATCCTTGCCCTGAGCTTGAAGCCTTCCTCAAGGTCAACATTGTAAACATAGGCTCCCTGGAAGCTGAAGCTTCCGTACACGGGCCTGTTGTCCTCCACATTCCCCCCGTTCTCTATTTCCATTACAGTTACGGGAAATGCCATAAGCTCCTTTTCCCTTGAGAAGAGCAGTGCCTTGTGATTGTTCAAAAGCTCCGAGTCTGTCCCTCTGTCCCCTATGATTTCCTTGAATTTTTCTTTAGGATTGCTGACATCGCTTACATCAAACAATGCTATCTTCATGCCCTGATAGTATGCTGTAGTACCCTCCCTGTTCCGGATGCCTTCATTGGAGAGTTCTATCGTGTCCTTTCCAAAGCCTATTATGTGGTTCTCGTCGTAGGGATGCAGGTAATCACTGTATCCGGGTATTTTCAAGGCTCCAAGTATGGCCGGATTTTGGGGATCCTTAAGATCGATTACAAACAAGGGGTCAACCTTTTTGAATGTCACCATATATGCCCTGTCTCCCATAAACCTGACCGAGTATATTCTCTCACCGGGAGCTATGTCTTCAAGGCTTCCGCAAGCATTCATATCCGAGTCAAGGACATACATATTGTTTTTTGAAATATTCTCACCCTCGCCAAACAGATTTCCCTTGGTAGTGGCAATCCGGAAATATCCTTTATCCTCATCCATTGAGAACTGGTTCAGTATTGAGCCCGGTACAGAGCCTTTACCGGTATAATCCAGCTTGCCGTTATTCAGTGCGAATCTGTATATGACTGTTTCCCTGTCACTTACCTTTATCTCAATCTTTTTTGGTGCTGCGGAGTCGTTAATTATAGGACCGGGCACCCTTGTATTGTTATATCTGGTAACAGCCACATAGAGATTCTCAGCCGACGCATATATACTCTCACCGGAACCCAGGTATGTGGATACGTTAACGCCTTCCTTGGGGAGGTCAAAGTTGACGCCGGCAACAATCATATAGTTCGGTTCCACCGACCCCGGGAAATATTCTATTTTCCCATGGTCTATATTTATGAATTCTTCCTTTACGGCAGTATCCCTGTAGGAAGGAGTGTCATTAACCTCGGCATTGTCCAATATTCTGTGATAGTTAAAACGTTTGTTGGATACAAGGTACAGCTTTGAGCCTATTTTCCTTGAAGACAGATAGCTGCCCTCCAGCTCTATCTCTCTTACTTTCTTTATATTTGACTTATCGGTAATATCATAAGCCATGAGTTTTACTGTTTCATTGCTGTAATGGGGATAGTACTCCGGCATTATGCTGCTTTGCCCGGGCCTATATACCGGGATCGAGTTGTTGGAGGCCCCGATCAGTATAAGATATTTGTCATCAAGATATAGTTCCGTGGGATATATATTTTCATCCTCAAGGCCTATTATCTTTGCTATCTTCATTTTATCCGAGGGATATATTTCTGCCACGACTATCCTGTTGTTATTCACCTGGTACAGGTATTTTCCGTCTGTCTTTACTATATCCGCTTCATCTACTCCCTCCACCTGCACGTTAGTGGTGGAATAGTCCCCCGAGCCCTCATCAGCTATCTGCTTTGCCTTATTGGAGCTGCCGGCGCTCTCGGCTGCCGCTGAGGCAGGTGCTGCCGCCGCGGTGTCCACAGCCGTTAACCCGTTTCTTTTATAAATGCCGTAATCCATATAATAGTCCTGCCCGACTGCTTCCTCCAGGAGCTTCCTGAGGTTCTCCCGGCTTCCCACCGTCGGCAGCGGCTCCGCTGCAGCCTTTGCAATTGTGAATTTCATTTTGAAGCCTTCTTTTAGCCTGCTTCCCGTTGCATACTTTACTGCATTTCTTATGTATAATGTATAGGCCTTTCCGGCTTCATATTGTGCAAGAGGCTCTACAATTATCGATTTCCATTCGCTTCCCATCTTCCTGCTCAAAGGTACTTTGCTTCCCTGATCATCCAGGACATAAACATTGCCAGTATTGACTGTCGAGGCCATCAGTGGAGCATCAAAGGGAACCTCTATTACAATCTCAGGAGATGTTCCGATGCGCTCCGGCAGTTCAATAAAAGTTTCCTCCCTCGCAAATGTAAGAACAGGCAAAGCAATACAGACTGCCAGAATACAGGCCAGGCAAATTCTGACGGCTTTACTATAAATCTTCATTAATCCTCACCCTCCTAAAACTTGTATAATCTTATTATACAATTAGACGAATCTTTTAGGATATGGTTCCCAGATATTTCATGATTATTCCGTAAATATCCTTACATCCACATTGAAATTAGGAAGCAGAAAGCTGTCCTTGTCATCTATTGATATTTCAACAGGTATAACTGTTTCTCCGTTCTTCTCCACGGCCTTTTTTGCTATAGCTGCGATCTTTCCGTGATACTGCCTGCTTTTGTCTGCAGCAGGTATGATTCCCACCCCGGCACCCGGCTTGACGTCCTTTATGAATTCTTCGGCAACATCGGCCTTGACCACTATGGTATCCATGTCCATCAAGCTAAGCAGCTTCTTTTCAGGGTTTATTTTATCCCCTGCTTTGTAGCCGATATCGTATACAATTCCGTTTTCCGCTGTGCATATTATATCGTTTCCTGAAATAAAGCTTCTGTTTATCTTGTTCTTCATCTGTCTTATTTCACTCTCTGCCGCTGCTGCTTTCTCATTCTGTATTGCCAGCCCAAGGTTATTAATGTATATAAGTCTATCCATCTGGTACTTTATATCCTCCGCATTCTTCCTTTTGGCATCCATTGCCTTTACATACCCGTCATATTCGTATTTTGAAATCGCTCCCGATTCATAAAGCTTCAATTGGGCCTCCAGTTCCTTCGAAGCCTTTTCAAGCTGCTCATTTTCATATTTCAAGTCATTTTCCAGCTTCTCCATATCAGGATTGGAGCCGGCATTATCCAGCTTTTTTGCTTCCAGCCTTATAATCTCAAGCTCATGCTGCCTGCTTTTTATTTTTTCCTGATATTCCTTCATGTCAATGGATAACAGTATATCCCCTTTCTTTACCTGCTGTCCTTCCTTCACGTTTATCCCGGCTATCTCCGCTTCTATGTCCAGGCTGATATTTTCTATACTGTTTGCTTCAACAACGCCAAAGGCCTCTATTGCCTTCTCCTGTTCCGGAATCGGAGCCTCATCTGACGAAACATCCGCTGCGGCCTTGCCGCAGGCTGCAGTCATAAGTACTGCTCCTAACATCAATACAACTAATATTTTTTTTCTCATTAACCCCACACCTTTCCGTCTCTGACATTAATTATCCTATTGCCGTAATCCGCAGCTTCCTTTGAATGAGTAACCTGTACTATTGTTTTTTTCTTTTCCCTGTTGATCCTCTGCAGCAGCTGCATTACTTCAGTCCCTGTCTTTGTGTCAAGATTTCCGATTGGCTCATCTGCCAGTATTATATCCGGCTCATTTACCAGTGCCCTTGCTATGGCCACCCTCTGCTGCTGTCCCCCCGAAAGCTCCCTGGGAGTATGGGCCCTTCTGTCCTCCAGCCCTACAACTTCGAGGATATCATCCAGCTTGTTCTTGTAATCCTTCAGCTTTTTCCCATCCAGAAGCACCGGAAGAATTACATTCTCTTCCACGCTTAAATTGGGAATAAGGTTATAAAATTGGAATACAAAGCCTATATCCCTTCTCCTCATTATGCTCTGCTCTTTGTCCTTCATTTCGGAAAGCTCGTTTCCCTTTATCTTCACGCTTCCGGAGGTGGGCTTGTCAAGTCCCCCTATCAAATAGAGAAGCGTACTTTTTCCGGAACCCGAGGGTCCCATAATGGATACGAATTCTCCGGATTCTATACCCAGGTTTATATCCTTAAGGACTTCAATATCCAGATCTCCCATTTTAAAGGTCTTGTTAAGGTTTTTTGTTTCTATTATTTGCATATCTTCACTCCTATTCATACTTTACCGCTTCAATTATGTTCAGCCTGGAGGACTTTAAGGCCGGGCTCACCGAAGCTATCATTGTAACTGCGGCACCTCCGGCAAGGGAGATTGCCATAAGCCCTGCCGAATAGTGTATAGGGATAGGCAGGTCAATTGCCCTCATAACATACGGGACAATGGAAATATTTACAACTCCCGAAAAAACCCCAACCGATCCGCCAACTATTCCTCCCGAAAGGGCCTCTATGAAAATCATCTTTATGGTCTGCCCTTTGCTCATGCCCATTGAGCGGAACATTGCAAGGGAGCGCTTCCTCTCCATAAAGCTTATGGCAAAGTTGTTCAATATACCAAATACCCCTATGACCATTGCCATAATGGAAAAAATCCTGAAAATGCTGAACATTGCTTTGTTGGATTCATTGTTGGATTTCTCCATTTCATCCATTGTTGTAATATATATATCCTGATTGCCGAAGTACTCCTTTATGTTCTCTTTAACAACCTCCGGAGGCTTTGAGGTTTTAACCAGCATATCGTTGTAGTACTTCATCTGCATGTCGGATTTCAAATATTTGTCGCTTACTATTGCTATCTGCCCGTTGTACATAATAGTCTCACAGAAACCTACTATCTTGTATGGGCGGTCTCCCCTCTTTGTACTCAGGTTAATGCTGTCTCCCATACCCACTCCGAATTTTTCTTTCAAAGCATTTGAGATTATTATGTTTCTGTCCCTGCCGAGCTCTTTTAGCAGGCTTTCCTTATCCCCGACTATGCCTATGTCGAAAAACTCATTAAACTTATTGGGCTCAGCACCGATTATACAGCTAATCCTGTCCTTGCTGCCTGCCAGCTCCGTGCCAAATACCTGATAATTGCCATAGGCATCTGAGACTCCGTCAATTTTCTCCGTCAGCATGAGCTTTTGCCTGTCAAGGCTCGGAACCCAGAATTCTATATCATAATCCAATGCCCTGTAGGCATTACCAACCTCCTTGGATACACTGAAGCTTATTGTGTTTATAATCAGCAGAGCGGAAATACCCATGGAAAGAAGGGAAATATTATTAAGTACACTTTTGTTTTCTCTCAAATTTTTAGCTGCCAGGATTCCCTCATTGCCGAAAATAAATATATATATACCTTCGAACAGCTTTATAAACCCGCCGGTAATGTATGGTATCAATAAGGTTACCGATACGGATGCAAATACAAGGCAAAGCATATCAACAGGAATCGCAGCACTTCTCGGTGCCGTCCTGGGGGCAATTATGACTGATGCCAGAAGGATCAGTCCCAGCCACAGCCTGAAGCGCTTCTTTTTCTTTATGCTTTCTATTTTGTTAAGAACTATATCTTTGACAGAAATCCTGGATACCCTTATTATCGGAACAATCGAGCTTGCTACCGATAATGCCACGGCAAGTATAAATGCCGCAAGCATTTGAGTCCGGTCATACTGTACAGTTGCGGTAAAACCTGCGGCCCTGTCCGACTCTATCAGCATCATATTCATCATGACGTTCAGCACCCCTATACCCAATATACAGCCCAAGGCCCCTCCCACAACTCCGTAAGCGATACTCTCCGTCAGCAGCACCAGGTCAGTCATCCGTTTTGTTGCTCCTATGCTTCTGAAGGTTCCTATAATGGGAAGCATTTCCGTAGTTATTACCCTGAAAGAGGTATATATTATGAACACGCTGATAACCAGCACCATTACCACCATCATCATGAAAGGAACATTGAAGGTATTCGATCCTCTTCGGATATCTTCCTCGGGGATAGTTTCCCTTACGGTATATCTCCCATATGCCTTTGAAAGGCTGTCCATAAGTTCCTGCTTCCGGCTCATGTCCTTCGGCTTCATGTGTATTGCCGATACCCTTCCCTTTGCATTGAACAATGCGGCCAGTGTCTCCCTGGGCACCACTGCGTTGTTTGTCCTTCCGTCTTCAAGAAAGACTCCCTTGGGCTGTGCTATGCCGCATATGACAAATCTGTGCCTGACATCGTTAATTTTCAGTTCCATCGAATCTCCGAGGGTCAGCTTGAGCTTTTCGGCGGTAGCGCTGCTGAGTATTATCTTCTTTCCGCTGAAGGGATGAAGCTTGTATTCTGCTTCAAGGGCAACGGGATTCATCATCTGCAGCTCGGAGAATACATATCCGTTCAGATCTATCTTGAATATCTCCTTTGAGTCTGCTTTATATATCCCCTGGCCGAAAACATTCCCAACAATAAAATCCATATCTTCCCTGAAGGCTTCCGCAGCCGAAGTCGTCATATATCCGGAGGGAGACTTCTCATTGGCGTGTATGATTATTTCCGAAGCTCCCACCGAGCTTCTCATTCTGTCCACCATCACTTGTGCCACCGAACCTGACATCGCCCCGGACGCAAAAAATAAGGCCGAGGATATCATTATTGAGAATAGTATCAGAAATGTCCTGAACTTTTTTTCTTTGATGTTTCTAATTGTAAATTTTAATATTACACTCATATTGCACCTCTTAAAAGAAATAAAACACATTGTTATATACGGCAGTTTCTGGAGAATGTTTTCAAAAAATAAAAAAACTATAGAAATTAATATCTATAGTTTTGAAAAACACATGTGGTTTTTATCCCAGGACATCCTTTATGACTCTTTCCCCGTTCTTGTACATTATCCTTTCAATATCTCCGTTGGAAAAACCCGCTTTTGACAGTGCATCAATTAGCAGATGCATATCTCCGGTATTTTTGATTGCCGTAAGAGTGCTGCAGCCGTCAAAGTCAGTACCTATGGCAACCGCTTCAATACCGGCGGTATTTGTCATATGGACTATATGTCTTGTCATAGCTTCAAGACTGCCGCCATCTCCGAGAAATTCAGGCTCAAGGTTCAGGGCGGCAACCCCTCCCTTTTCGGCAAGCTTTCTCAGCATGTCGTCAGTAAGATTTCTCCAGTGATTTTCAACAGCCCTTGCATTGGAGTGGGACGCAACAAAAGGTTTTTGGGACAGCCTGACAACATCATAAAAGCCTTGATCCGAAAGATGGGATACATCTATAATCATCCCCAGTCTGTTCATCTCTGCCACAACTTCTTCTCCGAAGGCCGTGAGCCCTTTGTCCTTGTACTCCCATTGGAAGTTCGGATAGCCGATACAGTTTGGATAGTTCCAGGTCAGTGTAATAAGCCTTACCCCCAGCCTGTAAAGGATTCTGAGATTCCGGAGCTTCCCTTCCAGTACTCCTCCTTCCTCGGCAGTAATAAATGCGGATATTTTTCCTTCTGACCTGTTTTTTTTCAGTTCCTTCATGCTTCCCGCAAAAGCTATATCGGCACTGTTCTCTTCAATTTCATTATAGAAGCAGTCAATCATTTCCAGGCATCTGTCCATTGGCGCATTGTACTTATCCAGGTCAACATACATCGCAAAAAACTGTGCCAGAGAGTTTCCCTTCTTTAGTTTCTGTATATCGATGCAGAGGTCGTTTTTCCTTAGTTTTATTTCTCCGTCAGAGTCTATGCAGCTTAAAATGGTATCACAGTGAAAATCGATAAGTTTCATAATATTTCCCCCAGCAGAATTTATATTTACTACTCTTATTTTAACAGATATCGGGACTTTTTCATATGATGGCGATTTAATATAGTGAAATTTCCCCTGTTGCTATATAATTATATTATTACATATGAGGAGCTGATTTTATGTTCAGAGAAATGAGAAGGCAGGACAGAAAAACAGATAATGAAAAAGCTGCTGCAATTCTGGCTGCGGGAGAATACGGCATACTCTCAACCGTGGGAGACAACGGCTATGCATACGGAGTACCCTTAAGCTATGCCTACAGCAACGGAAGCATATATTTCCACTGCGCACCGGAAGGGCATAAGCTGGACAATATAAAGCACAACGATAAGGTATCCTTCTGTGTGGTAGGGGCAACCGAAGTCCTTCCCGGAGATTTCAGCACAAAATATGAAAGTGTGATAGTATTCGGAAAGGCTTCTGAGGTATATGACGATGAAAAAGAGGAAGCCCATATGGCAATACTCAAAAAATATTCATCGGAATTTATGGACAAAGGAATAAAATACATGAAGTCCGACTTATACAAAACAAAAGTAATAAAAATTGAATTAGAGCATATGACCGGAAAATCCAGAAACGATTAAAAGAGCAAAGGCTGCCGATAAGGCAGCCTTCAAACTGCTGACAAAGCTCAAAATAGGAACAGTAATGTATAGTCAGAGCATAATTATGCAAAAATTGTTAATGGCTCTTATGAGACTCGACTTAGAAACAACCGTATGCGAGGCATGGAGAAGGTTTTTCAGCAGCCTTATTTTTATCCAAGCTTTATAAATCTGTCTATATCCTTCTCTATAAGCTCCAGAGAATTTCTCCAGAAGCCCGGATCGTGAACGTCAATATTCATGACCTTTGCAACATCCGCAATGCTCATCTTTCCTGTCACCGACAGCATCCTGTCATACTCCGCCGTGAATTCCTTTCCCTTCTTCAGGTACTCGGCATACAAGCCCTTAGAGAAAAGCAGTCCGAAGGCGTAGGGGAAGTTGTAAAAGTTATAGCCGGCGCTGTAATAGTGCGGCTTGCACAGCCACATGTAAGGGTGCAGGAAGTCCGGGTCAAGCCCGTTTCCGTATGCTTCCTTCTGTGCATCAAGCATTATCTCCTTCAGTTCATTTACCGATAATGAGCCGGATTCCCTTCTTTTGAATACTTCACTTTCAAAAATGAAGCGGCTTAATATATCCACAATGACCTGGGCTGAATCTGATATATCGTTTTCCAGCATGGAGAAAGCTTCCTCCTTACCGGCTGTCTTTAATGCCGCCTCTTTGACTATGGTCTCGCAGAATATAGAGGCTGTCTCCGCTATGGGCATCGGGTAATCGGAGTTGAGATACTCTTCTTTTATAAGGCATGCCCCGTGATACCCGTGACCCAGCTCATGAGCCAGGGTAGTCATATTGCTGAAGCTTCCGTCAAAGTTTGCGAGTATTCTGCTCTCCCCTATGGAATGGAGATTCTCACAGAAAGCCCCTCCCCGTTTGCCATCCCTTGGTTCTGCATCTATCCAGCGGTTATCGAAGGCATGGGCGGCATAATCTGCCAGCTTGTCACTGAAGGTTCTGAAGCTGGCAACTATATAGTCTCTGGCTTCCTTGTAGCTGAATTGCATATCCGCGTCCCCCATGGGGGCAAACATCTCATAGAAAGGCAGCCCGTTCTTATATCCCATAAGCTCTGCCTTTTTCCTGAAATACCTGTGGAAGTCCGGCAGGCTTTCCCGCATTGCGGCAATCATTGCATACAGTGTTTCCAAATCCATCCTTGAATCCAGAACCGTCTTCTCCAAAGGGGACTTGTAACCCTTCATCCGCGATACGGTAATTACTTCTCCCTTTATGCCGTTCAAGCAGGCGGCCACAGATTCGTCAATCTTTTGATAAGCCTTCAGCTCCGCTTCATAGGCTTTCTTTCTAAGCTCCGCATCCTTATTGTATGCCATGTTCCTGATTATCGGCAGCGGAAGCTTCTTATCCTCTCCGTCCAATGTAATTTCCACAAGAAGTGTGGAGGTTAAAAGCCCCTGAAGCTTTTCCCAAGCGGCAGAGCCTGTAGTCTTCATTTTTGATATCAGCGCTTCTTCTTTGTCGCTTAGCAGGTATTTGCTCTTTTCGAGATTTTCCCTGAAGAAAAACTCAAACTTCTTCAGGCAGCTGTCAGAGGCAATGATTTCATTTATATTGCTTATGGTTCCAAGCCATTTCTGGAAGCTTACTTCGGGCTTTGTAAGCTCTGCGGCTTTTTCCTCCAGGCAGTCGATTACTTTCAGTGCCTTTTCATTTCTGGCTTCCACGCTCACGGTAAGCTGTGCGTAGCTGTAAAGCCGTGAATACAGCATATAGAACTCATTTATGGTCTTTATATATCTTCTCATCTTATGGGCCGCATCTGATGAGTCCTTAAAATTGCTCTCAGCCCATTCCTTTATCCTCTCAATATCCTTGATACATTTTTCATAGTCCTTCTTGAACTCTTTTGACTCGAAGGATTTATACAGTTCATCCAGACTCCATCTCTGATTCATTGGATAACCTCCACTCATTTTTTATATATATCATTTCCCGATCAACTTTTGTTTAAGCTCTTTTTCAATAGCCGCGAGCTCTTCTTCCGCCTGCTTCCTCTTGATGCGGCCTTCCTTCTGGATATTCAGGGTCTCGTCAATTGTGGCTATAAGATCCTCATTTACCTTCTTTAGAGTCTCTATGTCCACAACTCCCCGCTCAGTCTCCCTTGCCAGGTCAATGGAACCGGTCTTCAGCATCTCCGCATTCTTCTGAAGCAGGGTATTGGTGGTGTCGGTTACTTCCTTCTGCACCGCCAGGGCGTTTTTCTGCTTTGCCAGGCTTATTGCAATAACTATCTGATTTTTCCACAGGGGTATGGTATTCAATATTGAACTCTGTATCTTTTCCACCAGTACCTGGTTATTGTTCTGAATAAGCCTTATTTGGGGCGCTGTCTGCAGGGACACCATCCTGCTGAGCTTCAGGTCGTGTATTTTCTTCTCAAATCTGTTTGCCATCTGTATAAGGTCATTCAGCTTCTGCGCATCTAAAGGATCATTGGTCTCATTCACCTTGGCCTGCATTTCCGGGATTACCTTTTCGTTGATTTCCTTAAGCTTCAAAGTTCCGGCCATTATGTAATAATTGAGGCTGCCCAGGTATTCAAGGTTTTTTTCAAACAGGTAATCCAGCAGGGTGATATCCTTTAACAGCTGCATCTTGGATTTGTCCAGTTCATCTACGATTTTCTCAATCTCGGTGCTGAGCTTCTGATATCTTGCGGCAAACTTCTGGGTATTGTTAACTAAAGATCCGAAAATGGGAAACCTGGACATGAATCCCTTGCCCGAGCTTACACCATCAACATCCAATTCTTTCACCTTAAGCATAAGGTCGGTGAGTATATCTCCCACATAACCGCTGTCCTTTGCTCTTACCTCGCTTACAATGTTATCCGCAAAACCGGCTATCTGGCTTTGGGCCCCCACCCCATACTGAAGTATGAATTGGGAATCCTCCAAATCAATAGTTTTTATTATTTCTTCCAACCTCTGTTTCTGCTCTTCAGTCAGCTTGGAAAGGTCAACTTCCTCCACTGCGGTTTCCGCAACCTTGTATTTTTCCGCTTCCATAAACACTCCTCCTTCGTACAATTATATATACGTAAATAATTAAGCTTTTACTAATCCCAATATAATACCATTTTATCATTTTTTTCACAAAAATATATATGCAATCAGTGCAAAGATATATATGTGTATAGTATAATTGTATATAGCCTTTTTGCCGTGACGGGGCATTCCTAATAAGTATCGCCGGAAAATATAGAAAAAATTACGATATAGAAGGGGTAATTGTATGATAGAATACAGAAAGCTTGCTCATGAGGATTATGATGATATATTGGATATCTGTAAGGATATCTGGGGAGGAACCGATTATCTTCCTGAGATTTTTCATAAATGGGTTGATGATAAGGGCTTGTTTCTGGGCGCCGTTGATACTGATGCCAACAAGGTAATAGGAACAGACAAATATTCTGTGCTGTACGACGGCAGCGGCTGGCTTGAAGGATTGAGAACCCATACGGATTACCGGGGGCGCGGCATAGGAAAGGAGCTGGCTTTAAGGACCTTTAATAAAGCCTTGGAGGATCTTGGAAGCGGAAGAATAAATAAAATAGCATTTTCCACCAGTGCTCTCTCGGTTGAAAGCATCAGTTTGATGACAAAACTCGGTTTCAAGCTGAAGCAGGAGTATAAATTCATCTGGAAGGAATACAGCGATGCGGACAATTCACTGAGCATCGGAGACTTTGCCGCAGAAAGCTGGAAGCCTTCCTATGACGAATTTGCGAATCTGCCCTATATTAAAAGAAGAGACGGCATTCTGCCTTTTGTGTTTCTCTTTCAGAAACCCACTCCGGAGCTGTATGAAGAGCTGCTGAAGGAAAAATGCTTCGTATCGATAAACGGGCACAAGGGGCTTTTCAAGTTAAAAGGAGATCCGCATTTCATAGTGTTTGATGAAAGCTTTGAGGGTATAAATACTTTTATGAATTACTATTTACTGACCCTTGCGGGCAAATGCCTCGTACCGCCTCTGACCTCGGTTATGCCGGCAGACGCGGAACTGATTGAGGCCCTCCATGCTGCTGGATTCGGCATGATGGACCCTTCAACCTGCGATTATCTGTATTATATATATGAAGAATGATGCGACGTATCAGAAGTTTGCATAACCCTCCGCAAGAGGCAGTATAGTATATCGAGGCACACGGATTATGATTTTGACAGGGCTATACTGATATGCCCTTGGAAAAGTTCTACCGGTGTCAAAAGGTCCTCCATGACCCGAGACACCTAAGCAGGCCTCCTACCGGCTTCACGAACTTTTTACCAAAGCCATATCAGAGGCCTGTTACCAAAATGCATAAAAGTGTGCCCTGCTATACTATACAAGCTCTTGCTTGGTTATGCATACTTATAGTTATGTCGTATTCTTCGTATTATGGAACGAATACCTTCAAAAAATGCTTTTTGACCTCAATATCCAGGGGGAAGCCCGGCCCCCGTTCTCCGTCAATGTCGGTCTCACAGCCGCCTTCACAGGTAATAGCAAGTCTGTTGGTCTGAAAATTATAGAGGTTGGTGTCTCCAATATGCTCTCCCCTCAATATCTTCAAGAATAAAGCAAGTATATTTGTTATATTTGTGTTTTTAACCGCTATTACGTCCAGCAGCCCGTCATCTATCACCGCATTGGGTGCAAGTCTGCTGAAGCCTCCCGCAGAACTGCCGTTCAATATGAGGAGCAGCAGAAAGTTGTCTTCGATAACATTGCTTCCATACTGAAGCCTCATTTTGAATGGAGTAAATCTGGGTATCTTCTCTATGCCTTTCATGTAATAAGCCAGTTTTCCCAAAGCGTTTTTCAAATTCGTATCCGTTTCATAGGCAACATCCGAAAGCAGCCCCGCACTGCATACGTTTAAAAAGTAGCTGTTGTTGACCCTTCCTATATCAACTTTTTTTATCCTGCCCTTTTGTATTATTTCACAGCAGGCTTCAATATCTCCCGGTATATTAAGGTGTGCTGCAAAATCATTGGCTGTGCCGAAGGGAAATATCCCGACGGGAAGCTTCAGCTTTCTTGATGCCATTATATTTATAACGCTGCTTAAAGTACCGTCGCCTCCTGAAATGCAAACAGCCTCATAGTCCTCATGTATATCAAAAAAAGCCCTGTCAAGTTCACTGACATCAGTGCTTCTGAAAGGAACCATCATATACCCGGCCTGTTGAAACCTTTCAATGAGATAATCAAGCCTGTCCTTGAAAACGCCTTCTCCGGAGTACGGATTATATATGAATTTCAGCTTTTTCATGCTCTCACCCCGCTTCACAATCATAGTTTATTCTACTAATTCGTGTCATTTTTATTCTATTTGCTTCACGCTAACATTTTACATTGAATTCTATAATAATTATATGCATAGCCAAACGCCATGGAAAGCGGCAAATAAAATGATATAATAATTATATGAGGCGGAATTCAAGCCTAAAGCCGTAAACTTATAAGGAGGAAAAATATTATGAAGGAAAAAGGAATGATGACCCGACTAACCCATGCCGGCGAGAATGCAATGGCCAAGAAAGCTGCCGCATCTGTCTCAGTGCCGAAGGTTATTCCGATTTACATGAGCAGTGTATTTTCCTTTGACGATGTGGATACTCTGGATGCCGTGTACGCCGGTACTGCCCAAGGTTATGTCTATTCCCGCATGACGAACCCCGGCACTGACTGTGTGGAAGAGGTTTTGGCCCAGGCAGAAGACTGCGGCGGCGCCTTAGTGTTTTCCTCCGGTATGGCCGCCATCGTCACCACTATTATTTCTCAGGTAAAATCAGGCGATCATATTATTTCCTCTCCTGTGCTGTATGGAGGTGTATATGGTTATCTAAAAAATGAACTGCCTCGTTTTGGCGTCGAGGTAACCTTCGCTGATTTTGAAAAAGACGATATTGAATCCCTGATTCGTTCTAATACAAAGATTCTTTACACCGAGACGATTTCCAATCCCTTAATGGAGGTGGCGGATCTGCCCACAATCTCCAAAATTGCACATTCTCATGGCTGCAAGCTGATAGTAGATAATACATTTGCTACTCCCGCCATAGCGCAACCGCTGAAACTGGGTGCTGATATTTCGGTTTACAGCGCGACAAAGTACTTAGGCGGCCACAGCGACATTACTGGCGGCGCCGTGATGTCTGATGCAGAAAACATCGCTCACATTCACCACTTCCTCACCCTGTACGGGGCCATTATGGGGCCCTTCGACGCTTGGCTGCTGACCAGGAGCCTGCGCACTTTGGACATGCGCATGGAGCGCCATTCTGCCAACGCCTTGAAGGTCGCGGAGTTCTTTGAAAAGCATCCCAAAATTGAGAGGGTCTACTATCCCGGTCTGGCTTCCTCCCCCTATAAGAAACGGACTCAGGAATTCTTTACAGACGGCCGTTGCGGGGGTATGCTGTCTGCTGATATTGCCGGCGGTGAAAAGGGTGCCTGCACTTTCATCCGCGAGTGTAAGAACATCAAGTTTGTTCCCAGCCTTGCCGGTGTTGCCACCTCAATATCCTACCCGGCAAAAACCTCTCATCGTGCGTATTCTCCTCAGGAGCTGAAAAACGTTGGTATCTCAATGGGTTTATTGAGATTCTCCGTTGGCCTTGAGAGTATTGACGACGTGCTGGAGGAATTCGATGCGGCTTTGAAGAAGGTCTGATTTTTAATTTTTGTGATCAATGCGGCAAAAAATAAAAAAACTGCATTATTGCAGTTGATATTCAAAATGGCGGAGAAGGAGGGATTCGAAGCCGGGAGGCCGGCAGCCGCACTTTATCAGTGGATTTTGATTCTATGCATCTCTCGAAAACTATGGATTTTTATATGCTTAATGGCCTTTCTATGAGGGTTCTCACCCTCCTTCTGCATAAACAAATAAACTGCCTTTCGGCAGTTAATTTCTTTATGGCGGAGAAGGAGGGATTCGAACCCTCGCGCCAGTTTCCCGACCTACGCCCTTAGCAGGGGCGCCTCTTCGACCAAACTTGAGTACTTCTCCTTGGACTACTTAAAAATTTTTTATAAAATTAAAATGGAGGAGAGAGAGGGATTCGAACCCTCGGACGCTGTAACACGCCTCTGGTTTTCAAGACCAGCTCCATAAACCACTCGAACATCTCTCCTAACGTGAACAATATACATTATAACAATATTAATTTTTGGTGTCAATAAACAAATATTATGATATTTAGTCTGCTAATTACACCGTATCATAAACTTGGCACAGATAATAATATTATCATTTCATTATGCAAATGCTCTTATACCGTAAAATTGCTTATACTCCCTTTAAGCTTTTTAGCAAGCTCGGATAGTGTCTCGGCTGATTCCAATATGCTTCGAACCGCATTTGCCTGTTCATCAGTTGAAGCAGATACTTCTTCGGTTGCAGCAGCGACTTGTTCTGATATCTTGGCAATCTGTCCGATTGTTGTTTCTGCTTGCCTGGCATTTTTTGTTATATTTACTGATTCTGCATTAACCGCTCTTATATTGGCAGACATTTCCGACACTGCTTCAAATATTCCGGCGAAAGATTTTACCGTAGCGGACATGGCTTTTTGCTGTTCATCTGCAATGTTTTCAACTTTAGCCATTTCCTGAACCACTTTTACTATATCCGATTGAACTTCTCTGATCAATTCTTCAATTTTTTGTACTGAGTTTCCGGATTGTTCTGCAAGCTTTCTTACTTCATTTGCTACTACTGCAAAACCTTTTCCCTGTTCACCGGCTCTTGCCGCTTCAATGGCTGCATTGAGAGAGAGCATGTTTGTCTGTTCAGCTATGCCGTTGATTACCAGCAATATATCTCCAATTTCTTTAGACTTCTCTGCCAGTGCCGAAACGGCACTGCTCACGCTTGCGACAAATACTCTGTTCTCATTAATTTTTACTTCTTGATAATTTACTGAATTCTCTCCCGACTTAACGGTATCAATGGCTCTCTCCGCCAGCTTATCCGTATCATCCATGTCTGAGGTTATTTTGCCTAATCCGCTTACTATGCCGCTGATAGAATTGCTTATTTCTTCAATTGAACCTGCCTGCTCAACAGCACCCTTGGCAAGCTCATTAAGCGCAGCTGCTGTCTGTTCGGATATAGTGCTCAGTACCTGAATTGATTTCTTCATTTCCAAAGGAGCTGCAGATACCCGGGAACCTACTTCCATTACATCTTTAACCGTGCTTTTCAGATTTGACACTGATTCATTAAGGCTTTCTATTATTTCTGACTGCCCTCCTGCTTTGCTCGGGTCGATCCGATATGTTATGTTGCTGTTCTTAAGATTATCTGCCAGATTGCTTATTTCATTCAGCGGTTTTATAAACTTCGAATAATTTCTAAAGGATGCCATTATTCCTAACATTATTCCGGCTAACAGGTAGCAAGCTATGGACAATTTAAGCTGAAGGCCTTCCAGCCTGACGATATAAACGGACATCAGCGTGCCGGCTATTCCGGCAAGCGGTGCTACCATAAGGAGTGTTTGAACTATGTACCTTGATAAAGTAGAATGCTTATGCTTTTTTGCTGCTTTTTCGGACATTTTTTATCACCCCCGCATAATTATTGAATAAGTGCCTATTATAATTCTATCAAATTCTTATAAACACTACAATGAACAATGCAAAAACGTGTCGGATTGACACGTTTCTTATAAAATTTCTTACGCCTTTGTTATTTTGTCCAAACCTCCCATATAAGGCCTCAGAACCTCAGGTATTATAACGCTTCCGTCACCCTGCTGGAAGTTTTCAAGTATGGCCGCTACTGTTCTTCCCACAGCCAAGCCTGAGCCGTTGAGAGTATGAACAAATCTGGGTTTTTCCTTGGGCTCGGGCCTGAATTTAATATCTGCCCTTCTTGCCTGGAAATCTTCAAAATTACTGCAGGAGGATATTTCTACATACCTTCCGTAGCTCGGCATCCAAACCTCCAAATCATAGGTCTTTGCAGAAGAAAAGCCTAAATCTCCGGCACACAGGCAAACCACCCTGTAAGGAAGCTTTAAGAGCTTCAATATCCTTTCCGCATCCTCAGTCAGCTTCTCCAGTTCTTCATATGAATTATCAGGATTAGTAAATTTCACAAGCTCTACCTTATTGAACTGATGCTGCCTTATAAGCCCTCTTGTATCCCTTCCTGCAGAACCCGCTTCAGCCCTGAAGCAGGCAGTATATGCCGTATGCTTTATAGGCAGCATGCTGCCGTCTAAAATCTGCTCCCTGTACATATTTGTAACCGGTACTTCTGCAGTGGGTACAAGGAAATATTCCGTATTCTGAACCTTAAAGGCATCCTCTTCAAACTTCGGCAGCTGGCCTGTTCCCGTCATGCTTCTCCTGTGAACCATAAAAGGAGGGAATATTTCCGTATAGCCGTTTTCGGTGTGCGTATCCAGCATGAAGTTTATCAATGCTCTCTCCAGTTTTGCCCCAAGCCCTCTGTAAAAGGTGAATCTTGCTCCCGTCACCTTTCCTGCGGTTTCAAAGTCCAGTATGTTGAGATCGACACCGATATCCCAATGGGCCTTTGGCTCATATTCAAACTTAGTCGGTTCTCCCTGCTTTCGGATTTCCACATTGTCCGCATCGGAGCTGCCGTCAGGTATGCCTTCATAAGGAGTATTTGGTATGGTCAGGAGTATGCCCGTTATTTCCTCATCCAGATTTCTTACCCTCTCATCCATTTCCTTTATCTTTTCAGACACCTGTCTCATTTCAAGAACCACAGCCTCGGCATCCTGCTTCGCTCTCTTAAGCTTTGCAACCTCTTCGGAAACTTTGTTTTTTCTGCTTTTAAGCTCCTCTACCTCATAAATAACCTGTCTTCTTTGTTCATCAAGCTTCAGAACCTCATCAATCCTGAACTCCTGTCCTCTTCTTGAGAGCTTTCTTTTTACCTCCTCAGGATTGGATCTGATTGCTCTGATATCCAGCATAGTGTTTTCCTCCTTTTTTTTGAATAGAAAATATAAAAGCCTTTCTTCCCCATGAAAAGGGACGAAAGGCTTTCCGCGTTGCCACCCTAATTAGCAGTAACCAATTTCACTGCTCTCTCATATGTTTAACGGCTGTACCGGTACTGCTCCTCGCAGACTGCTCCGGGATGGATGGCTTTAAGCTGCCAGCCGGCTTGCACCTGCCGCCCGCTCTCTTAATGGCTCACTTATAGCTTTTCCCTTCAACGCATTTCATATGTTTTACATATTTTAAACTATTCTACTACTAATTATTCACTTTTGCAATAGAAACTTCATCATCCGCCCCCCATGGGAGGAAATATTGATAAAAGGTCATTGTCATAAAGCACCTGATCTGACTTTCCGCTTCTCCCATTAATCAGCAGAATCGCCACATCCTTTATATCAATATTGAGTAAGCCGAGGACTTCAGCAGGGGTAGCGCCTTCATCCGCTTCAAGGGTTATTTCTTTACCCCGGCTTTCTCTTAATGTTGCAAAAAGCTTTACACGGATATTCATGTAATTCCCCCTATATGCAAATGGCAATCCTTCTGGACCATAGACAGTCCGCACAGGCCGGTGCATTCCCGTTGCAATCCATTTCGCTGCTTCTCACAAAATCACAGCCATCGGATAAATCACAATCAATGCATGAGGGATAGCGGCTGCAAAGCACCATATCCCTAAATCCGGTATAAGCCTTGCTATCCCACAGTTCTTGAAGGCTATGCCCATTTATGCTGCCAAAGCTGTAAGGCTGCACCTTTTTCCTCCTGCCGAATACATATTCATCGTACCGATGTGATAAACGGTGGCATGGACTTACTTCTCCCGATGCACAAACATATGTTGAATCCGACTCTACAAAGCTGCATCTGCGTTCTGTCTTAAGCTCCCAGTTGGGCAGCAGAACCTGGATCCCTTTTTTTAGTGATTTCCGGCAAATACTGTCCATGTATTTCTTGATTACATCATCCTTATATCTGGAATAAAGTATTTTATCTTTATCCTCCTGTGTCGTTGGGATAAGATTTGACACTATAAGGGTTTTAATATGCAATGCGGCAGCCAGGTCCACCACTCCAGTCAAATCTTCCCGGTTATCTGCGGAAAGGACAAATTGGATAAATATTTCCGGCTTTGTGCTGCCCGACCGGCCTTTGGCCTCCTGAATCTGTCCTATTGTGCTGCAAACCTGTTCCAGCCCGGCACCCCTGATTTTATAAAAACGCTCTTCCAGGCCGTCGACGGAAAACACTATCCTGCTTGCGTTATGCGCCATTAATTCTATTTTTTCCTGTTCTTCTATAATACCATTGGTTGTTATGGTCAGGTTATACCGGCTCAAAGCCTTGACTGCCCGGAAAAAATGCTCCGATACCGTCGGTTCGCCAATACCTCCCAAAACAACCTCCTTAAGCTCTTGCAGTTCGTAAATATTCTCCAGCAGGGTCCGGAAGGTTTCTTCCTTCATATCTCCGCTGCTGCCGCTCCATGACCTCCTATAACATATGGCGCAATTCAAGTTGCATTGGTCTGTCAGCTCAAGATATAGCCTTCTTATTGGCATAATTCCACCAATTATTTCAGCCCCAGGCTCTGAAGCTTTTCCTCACTGGGGATTCCTTCCTTGGTCCAGCCCCTAAGCTCATAATATTCCGGCAACAGCTCATGGAGCTTATGAACCCAGCCCTTTGACGGGCCTTCCTGTATTTTTTCTTCCAATAACCGTTTTGGAAGTGTATCCTCTTCCGGTTTTATACCTGCCCTAAGGTTAAACATCCTCTCCAGATTCCATATCCTGTCTCCTGCCTCCAGTATGGTATCGGCTGTATAGCTGCTGCCCGTTACGGCATTGAAAAGCTCTGCATAGTCAGCGGCCCCCAAAGCGAAGGATGTGAACAGGCACAATCCCATGGAGTCTATTACTGCAGTCAGATCCTGGAATATCTTTACCCATTGAGGCTTTCCTTCCAGGGCGAACCTATCCAGTTGTTCAGGAGATGCTAGTATCTCCGGCGAAATCATATAGCCTCTCACATGACAGCCGCCTCTGTTGGAAGTGGCATACTCCAGCCCGTGGCCTTGAACACCTCTTGGATCATAGGCCGGAAGTTCCTGCTTCTTAACGGTCATGGCGATCTCCGGTATACCGTATAATTCAGCCAGCCTGTAGGAACCCTCTGCCATCTTGTCTCCCAAGCCTTCTCTCATGCCAATCCTTTTCGTCCACTCAACTATAGCCTCGGAATTCCCAAAATCAAGGGACAATCCCCCAAGCTCTTCTTTCTTAATATAGCCTTTCTCATACAGCTCCATTGCTGCTGCTATGGTTGCACCTGCTGATATTGTATCAAGCCCCAGCTCATTGCACCAATAATTTGCCCTGATAATATCGCTTAAATCAGACACGCCGCAATCCGAACCAAAAGCCCATATGGTCTCATACTCAGGTCCTCCCCCTTCAATGCCTTCCACCTTGCAGTACCTTCCGCAAGCTATGGGGCACCTGTAGCAGGGATCCTTTTTAACCAGGTATTTTTCAGCCATCGTTTCACCGCTTATTTCCTCTGCCATGTTGAAATATGACTTTTGGAAGTTGTTCGTAGGCAGGATTCCGTTTTCGTTTATTATATTTATCAATATTGCAGTGCCGTAAGCCGGTAATCCCTGGCCTGTCACACCGTTCTCCCTGAGCTTTTTGTTATCTGCAGCTACCAGCTCCTTCAGCTTTGCTTCGTCGTAAATTTCCGGTTTCTTGCTTCCTTTGACTACAATAGCCTTCAGGTTCTTTGAGCCCATGACAGCTCCAACGCCTGAACGTCCTGCTGCTCTTGAATAATCATTTACGACCGCTGCTATTTTTGAAAGCTTTTCTCCTGCCGGCCCTATCAGACATACCCTGACCTTTTCCCCGCACTCTGCTTCCAATTTCTTTGTTGCCTCTGTAGTATTCTTGCCCCAGATATGAGCGGCATCCCTGATTTCAACATCCCCGTCCTCGATGTAAATATATACCGGACTGACTGCCTTTTCCTCAAAAATAATTGCATCATAGCCGGTAGACTTAAATTCGGCCCCCCAATAGCCGCCGGAATTGGAACAGGCTACAGTGCCTGTAAGCGGCGATTTGGCAACCACCATATAACGTCCTCCTGTCGGTGTCGGTGTTCCGGTTAAAGGTCCCGTAACAAAAATAAGTTTATTTTCCGGGCCAAGTGCATCCACTTGAGGATTAACCTCTTCTGATAGAATTTTTGTTGCCAGGCCTCTGCCGCCTATGAATTTTTCTCCTTTGCTCTGATCAAAGGTCTCAACCTTTACTGTCTTATCTTTCAGATTAATTCTGAGCAGCTTGCCAAAATAACCGTACATTTAAACGCCCCCTTATTTTTTACTAAATATTTACTATGTGCAAAACCCATGCCAAATAAAAAATCCGCCTGTTTTGGGGCTTTACAGGAGGATCATTTCTTAAGTGTTTCATTATGATACATAATTTTATTATTTTGCTTGTGCCTTTTTGACACATTGCTCCATTTCAGCGCATTGTATCCGGTACTTTTCCATCTTTCTGTAGAGGGTGTTTCTGCTTATGCCCAAGGCTTTAGCGGCTAATGTTATGTTACCTTTGTGCTTCATCAGCGCCTTATTTATCAATTTCATTTCCATTAGCTCCAAATTGATACATTCTTCTGCGCCTTTCTTAAATACAGTATCTGAACACCTGTTTACCGTGAACTCAGCCGGAAGGCTTTGCATATTTATCATTCTCTCAATAACATTCTCAAGCTCACGGATATTCCCCGGCCAATCATACTGTACCAAACGCTGCATTATTTCATCATTAAGAGCTACCTCTTTCTTATTCAACCTTTTTGAAATACTTTTCATAAAGTGACTTGCAATAGCCGGTATGTCCCCCCTCCGCTCTCTCAGAGCAGGTAAATGAATGGGCAGGACATTAAGCCTGTAATACAAATCCAAGCGGAAGTTTCCCTTTTCAACTTCTTGAATTAGATTCTTATTCGATGCCGCTATAATGCGAACATTGATGGGAATCTGCTTTGTTCCTCCAATTCTGCTGATGACCCCTTCTTCTATAACCCGAAGCAGCTTGGTTTGCATATCAATAGGCATCTCACCTATTTCATCAAGCATAATGGTACCACCGTCGGCAATTTCAAATTTCCCGGGAGCACCTCCCCTTTTTGCTCCGGTAAATGCACCCTCTTCATAGCCGAAGAGTTCGGATTCAATAAGATTTCTCGGAATGGCACCGCAATTAATTGCCACGAAGGGTTCCTCTTTTCGATTGCCATGGTTATGAATGGCCTGGGCAAAAACCTCTTTACCGGTACCGCTCTCTCCGGTTATAAGGATAGTAGACTTGCTGTCAGAGACTTTTTTGGCATACTCCACTACTTCCAAAAAACGTTCATCACTGCCTATTATTTTATCAAAGGTATATATTGCTTTGCTTCCCATAATGCGGTTTGCCAGGTTTCTTATCCTTTTAATTTCTTTAAAAACGAAGGTTATTTCCTGCAGCTCGCCTCCCTCCCCGTATATAGGGTAGGCACTAAGGCTGAACTGCAGCTTATTGTTATTTGTATTGACATAAACATCCTCTTCGTGAAAAGCTTCTCTTGCCCTTAATGTATCTACGACCTTTTCCCAGCCTTCAAAAAGCTGATATATCGGCTTGCTTAAAATCTCACTTTTAGACATTCCAAACATATCCAAGGCATTCTTATTGCTAATAATGATTCTTCCGTCCATATCAGAGGTCAATAAGCCTGCAGCAAGGGACTCAATAATTGTCTCAAAATGGTTCTTTGCCAATGTCAGCTTTGCGTTGTATTCTTTTATTACCAATATTTTTTCAATGGCATCCACTGCTGCCACAACCATTCCAAGGGTGTGGGAATGTACATTCTCACTATAACCCGTAAGGTCCAAGGATCCGATAATACGCCCTTTCGGATCCCGAATAGGAGCACCGGAGCAAGTCCACTTATGATATGCCGTAATAAAATGCTCCCGTCCCGATATCTGTACCGGCATTCCTTCCGCAATCGCAGTTCCCATTGCGTTGGTTCCGATACTTTTTTCATCCATGTAGGCACCGGGGACCATTTTAAGCCTGTAGGCTTCTGCCAGTATTCCCTCGTCTCCGATCATATTGAGCAGGCAGCCGCTTTCATCAGTCAGCATGGCAAAAAAGCCGGAGCCCTTAACAAAGTTATACAGCTGATCAATAAAAGGGCCGGCTGTCAAAATCAACTCTCTGCTTTCCTCCAGCTTTTTTTGAAGCTCTTTTCCCGTAATGATCCTTGCGCTGTAAACCCTGTCCAGCGGAACCCCCATTTCGATACAGCGTTTATGGGAACGTTCAACATAGGTCACACTCATATACCTCATCCTTTACCCAAATGAATATTTTGTAAAAAATGCAGCTTTTATATTAAAATATCATATATATGGAAGGAAAACAATTATAGATGTATAATATGCCTTCCCTTGGCAATACTCTTAATAGAATTGAGCCAAAACCTATAACGACAGGGGGGTACTCTTATGACAAAGCTGGATATGGTCGGTCAAATTGCAGATTTAAAGGAAATAGACTATAAAAACACACTGGCAATAACAAGTATAATTGAACTTCTGATAGAAAAGGGCATCCTTGACAGCAATGAAGTAGCAGCAAAGGCACAGTATCTGGAAGACCAAACTCTGTCTGAAATCAGAAGGAACAATAGATTCGGAATCAGAACCGACTTCCGTTAATGAAAATGGGATGTATATCAATAAGCCGATATACATCCCATTTATTACTTAATATGCTTTTGCCGCATACACCAATTTATCCGCCTTGCCTCCGCAAATCAGGCATTTATCCCCTACATGCTCCTGATGGAAGGGAATGCACCTTATTGTAGCATTGGTATCCTCCTTGAGCTTATCCTCACATTCTCTGCTGCCGCACCACATTGTCTTCACGAAGCCCGGTGTCTCCTGCATGATTTTCTTGAATTCTTCATAATCCGTAGTGGTATAGGTATTTTCCTCCATGTTCTTCAGTGCCTTGTTGAACATTGTAGTATGAATATCATCAAGTAATCTTGAAATAGTTTCTGTAAGAATATCCATGGATACTGTGAATTTCTCCAGGGTATCCCTTCTGGCTATTGTAACCTGGTTGTTTTCTATGTCTCTGGGACCGATCTCCATCCTTATGGGAACACCCTTCATCTCCCACTCGTTGAACTTCCAGCCGGGGCTGTAGGTATCCCTGTCATCCATTTCAACCCTGAAGCTCTTCTCCAGTTCCTCTTTTATCGCTTTTGCCTTATCCAACACCCCTTCCTTGTGGAAAGCTATAGGAATAATTACAACCTGTACCGGAGCAACTCTCGGGGGCATTACAAGGCCCCTGTTGTCTCCATGGACCATTATGATTCCTCCGATAAGCCTTGTGGATATCCCCCAGGAGGTGCTGTGAGCATACTTTAGCACGCCATCCTTATCCAGGAATTTTATATCAAACATCTTTGAGAAATGCTGTCCCAGATTATGTGATGTACCTGCCTGCAAGGCCTTTCCGTCATGCATCATCGCTTCCATTGTATAAGTGCGAAGAGCTCCTGCGAACTTTTCCTTTTCACTCTTTTGTCCAAGTATCACAGGCATTGCCAGTTCATCCTCGGCAACCTGCCTGTAGATTTCCAGTATCAGCATGGTTTCCTTCTGGGCATCCTCGGAATCCACATGCACTGTATGGCCTTCCTGCCAAAGGAACTCGGCCGTCCTTAGGAAAGGCCTGGTGGTCTTTTCCCATCGAACAACGTTGCACCACTGGTTTATCAACAGGGGAAGATCCCTGTATGATTGCACCCATTTGGAATACATATCGCAAACTATGGTTTCTGAAGTCGGCCTGATGAACAATCTCTCGGTAAGCTCCTCACTGCCCCCGTGGGTAACCCACAGCACCTCCGGAGCAAATCCCTCAAAGTGGTCAGCTTCCTTTTTCAGATAGCTTTCCGGTATCAAAAGCGGAAAGTAAGCATTCTTGTGCCCTGTAGCCTTGAACCTTCTGTCGGCTACTCTCTGAATTCCTTCCCATACTCCATATCCATAAGGCTTTATTACCATACATCCCTTTACAGGAGCATAGTCTACCATATCGGTCTTTAAGATGACATCAGTATACCACTGGGAAAAATCCACTTCCATAGGGGTAATCTCTTTTACAAATTCCTGCTGCTTCTTATCAGCCATAATAATCTCTCCTTATCTAAATAATTTGAAATTGGCAATAAAAAAACTTCGCCACATGAAAGGGACGAAGTTCTACTCGCGGTACCACCCTATTTGAACATACGACATTATGCGTACATTCCTCTTGAGCCTTTAACGCAGGCATACGGTGGGAGTTCATCCCCGGCTTGGAGGTTGGGTTCGATAAAAGTTTACCTGGAAAGCCTTTCAGCTTTTAAGCTCTCCTCTCTTAAGGCAGCTTGTTATCTACTATTCCTCTTCATTGCTTTTGGTCTTTAAATTAAGCTTATTATATATTATGGCATCTGACCTGTCAATATACACATCATTCTGCGATTGTGCAGTTGAATGTAGAGCATGAAAATAGTAGTATATACATATAGTATTGAAATTCTTCACAAGGAAGTGTTCATATGTCTGATAAAAAGGAAATGGATGATATTGATATATTTGACGCAGAATGCGGAGAACTGCTGAAACTGGTGCTTGACGGTATAAATGATGCAATTTGCGTGGTAGACATCAACTGCATAACCAGGTACTGGAACAAGGCTGCCGAAAGGCTTTATCAGATTGACCGGGAAAGCATAATTAACAGGCATATTAAAGATTTCTTCCCTAATTCATTGCTTCCCAGGATCATTAAGGAAAAAAAAGCTTATGACAATATTTACAACAATCCGAAAGAAGGCTGTTATAATGTCATTAGTGCTTCGCCGCTGTATATGAATGGCCGTTTGGTCGGAGGCATAAGCCTGGACCGGGATGCCACAGAGTTCATAAAAACCTCCGAGCTGTTGGTGAAAGCCCAGTCCAATCTTAATGTACTGGAGCATGAAATGTCAATAATCAATAAGAACAGGTACTCATTTTCACAGATTCTCGGTAACAATAGAGCCCTCAGGGACAGCATCAGGCTGGCAAGAGATATTTCAAGGTCGAATATCAATGTGCTGATAACCGGTGAGAGCGGTACCGGCAAGGAGCTGTTCGCCCGCGCAATTCATATGGAAAGCAACCGGGAAGGTTATTTTGTACCCATTAACTGCAGTGCCATTCCCAACGAATTAATTGAAAGCGAGCTTTTCGGATACGCAGCAGGAGCCTTCACCGGAGCATTGAAAACCGGCAAAATCGGTAAAATGGAACTGGCCAATAACGGTACGCTTTTTCTTGATGAGATAGGAGACATGCCGCTGAGTATGCAGCCAAAAATACTCAGGGTCCTTGAAAATGGAGAGATGACCAAAATAGGCAGTGAAAAAACCATAAAGACTAATATAAGAATCATTACTGCCACCAATAAGGATTTATCGGAAATGGTAGAAGCCGGATTGTTCAGAAAAGACCTATACTACAGGCTTAACTCCGTTGTTATAAACCTTCCTCCTTTGAGAGAAAGGAAGGATGATATACCATTGCTAGTAAACAGATTTATAGAGGATTACTGCATGGAATACGGGATTAATATTCTGGGCATTACCCCTGAGGTTTTGGATAGCTTTGTCAATCACAGCTGGGAAGGAAATATCAGAGAATTGAAAAATGTCATCGAGAGAATAGTTGTGCTGGCAAGAAACTCCAATACCGGAGTGATTGATGCTTCTTTTCTTCCGCAGAGCCTTGGAGGAATCAGAAAACCTAACCCCGCCGCCGTAAAGCAGGACAGCATATATGACCTGAATACAATACTGGAAAACGCCGAAAGAGAAGCCTTGATAAATGTCATGAGGATATCCGGAGGCAATAAGGCACATTGTGCAAAGCTTCTGAACATACCCAGAAGCACACTGTACTTCAAGCTGAAGAAACATAATCTGGAAAAATAATATGAACTTCCGAAACGTCAATATGCCGACATTTGTGTCAATATATTGACGTTTTTCTTGTATAAAATTTATATTGCTGTCAATATATTGACACATATACATACAGGCCCTAGTAAAATGAATCGTTTCCAGCGTTGGCATGTAAATTGCTATGTAATATTTTTAATTAGAGAAAGGGGGAATTCCTATGAGGATTGAGCAACATCCAATCATTACGTTCAACAAAGGCAGAAAAATACAGTTCTCATTTGACGGAAAGACTTATGAAGGATATGAAGGTGAACCAATTGCAGCCGCTCTGCATGATGCCGGGATAAGGGTCCTGGGCCATAGCCACAAGCTGGGAAGGCCCAGAGGTTTTTATTGTGCAATTGGCAATTGTTCCTCCTGCCTTATGGTAGTGGATGGCAAACCTAATGTAAGAGTTTGCGTGGAAAAGCTCAAAGAAGGAATGGTAGTGGAAACTCAGATAGGAAGGGGGGAAATCAAGTGATACATACAGATATAGCTATAGTAGGAGGAGGCCCTGCCGGACTGCGTGCAGCCATAATGGCAGCCGAATCCGGTGCAAAGGTTATAGTCATCGACAGAAACAGCCAATTGGGCGGACAGTTGATAAAACAAACTCATATGTTTTTTGGCTCCCAGAAGCAATATGCCTCGAAAAGGGGTATAGATATTGCAAATATACTGATATCGGAATTGGACAAGCATAAGGAAAATATTACCGTCATGCTTGATTCAACTGTAATAGGACTGTATGAGGACAGAGTCCTGACTGTTGATCAGGGAGGCAAATATTTAAAAATAAAACCGGCTTCCATAATTATTGCTACAGGCGCTTCGGAAAAATTCCAGGCTTTCCCCAATAATGATTTACCCGGCATATACGGAGCAGGAGCCGTACAGACATTAATGAATGTCTATGGAGTAGCTCCCGGAGAAAGCGTATTTATGGTCGGAGCAGGCAATATAGGGCTTATTGTAAGCTACCAGCTTATGCAGGCAGGAATAAAAGTAAAAGGTGTAATATGCAGAGGCCCGAAATTCGGCGGTTATGCAGTACATGCTTCAAAGCTGAAAAGACTTGGTGTTCCTGTAATGCCTTCCCACAAAGTCGTATATGCCCATGGTAAGGATAAGCTGGAAAAAATCACACTGATAAAACTCGACGAAAATAAAAAAGAAATCCCCGGTACCGAGTTTGATATAGAGGTTGATGTGCTGTGTATTGCAACGGGGCTGACCCCGCTGGCAGAGCTTCTATGGCAGATGGGCTGTGAGATGAAGTATATTTCAGAGTTAAGCGGTCACGTTCCCCTTAGGGACAAAAACCTGATGACCAGCCTTGATGGTATTTATGTTGCCGGAGACGTTGCCGGTATCGAAGAGGCAAGCAGCGCTATGGTTGAAGGGTCACTGGCCGGCTTGTGCGCCGCAAAATCAGTCGGTCATATTCATCCGGATTTTGAAGCCCTTGTAGAGGACTGCCATAAACAGCTTTATGATTTACGGTCAGGCCCTGAAGGTGAAGCAATCCGTAAAGGTCTTTCCAAAGCTGAGCTTAAGGAGGTTGGTTTATAATGCTTGAAAAAACCGGTGTGCCTACAAAAGAGAATATCGAAAGTGTAACACCTTCGAAGGAGAGGTTGTCAAAAGGTCCGGTAGCAATTATAGAGTGCTTTCAGGAAATACCCTGCAATCCCTGCTACACTTCCTGTAAAAAAGGTGCGATAAAAGAGCTGATAGATATTAACGACCGTCCTATATTGGATCCTGAAAAATGCAACGGCTGCGGCGTTTGTATAAGCAATTGTCCGGGGCTTGCGATTTTCGTAGTTGACGAATCTTATTCCGAGACTGAAGCTCTGGTAAGGATACCTTATGAATTTGTGCCATTGCCTAAGGAAGGAAGCTTCGTTACAGGTTTGGACAGAGAAGGAAAACCCGTATGCAGGGCAAAGGTTGAAAAGGTTCTGAATGCAAAAGCACAGGACAGAACTCCTGTAGTATCATTAATAGTTCCAAAAGAGTTTTCCATGACTGTAAGGTTTTTAAGCCTTAATGACCATTATAGCGATAATACTATAGTCTGCCGATGTGAAGAAATTACTCTGGGCGAAATAAGAGAATATATAAGACGCGGATATCAAAGCCTTGAGGAGATAAAAAGAATAAGCAGATGCGGCATGGGTCCGTGCCAGGGGAGAACCTGCAGTCAGCTTGTAATGCAGGAACTGGCCTCAGCTACGGGAAAACGGCTCTCTGAGGTTAAAATGTCCGCATTCAGGCCGCCGACAGTACCGATTAAATTAGGACAACTGGTTGGAGGTGATGATCATGAATAAAACTGCAAGTGTAGTAATAATAGGCGGAGGTATTTCCGGCTGTGCAATAGCTTACACCCTGGCCAAAAAAGGTGTAAAGGATATTGTAGTAATCGAAAGGGATTATCTTAGCAGCGGTGCTACGGGAAGATGCGGAGCCGGTGTCCGTATGCAATGGGGTACCGAAATGAACTGCAAGCTGGCGAAGTACAGTATAGAATTCTTTGAAAGAGCAAATGAAGAGCTGGAATATGAATATGATATCGAGTTCAAACAGGGAGGATATCTCATAGTTGCTTCTACGGAAAAAGAAGTCAACCAGTTCAAGAAAAATATAGCTTTGCAAAACAGTCTGGGCATCCCTTCAAGATTGTTGACTCCTAAGGAGGCTAAGGAAATAGTTCCTCATATGGATGAAACAAAGATTATTGCCGCCACTTTCAACCCCAAGGATGGGCACCTTAACCCCTTCCATACTACTCAGGCCTATGCCAATGCAGCAGTCAGACTGGGTGTTGAGATAATGAAGTATACAACCGTTACCGGAATTAAGGTTGAAAACGGAAAAGTAGTTGGCGTAGAGACCGATAAGGGTTATATTTCCACTCCGGTTGTCGTAAATGCCGCCGGAGGATATTCGCAGCTTATTGCAAAAATGGTGGGAATTGATCTGCCGGTATATTCAGAAAGGCATCAGATTCTTGTAACTGAGCCTGTAGCTCCTATGCAGGGGCCGATGTTTATGTCCTTCTCGCTTAATATATACTGCCAGCAGACACCCCACGGCAGCTTCATAATGGGCAGAGGTGATGCAAATGAGCCCAGGGATTTGAGAATCACATCCAGCTGGCACTTCATGGAAGAAATGGCCAAGACCTGTACCGAATTGCTGCCGCCTTTAAAAGAATTAAGAGTAGTACGTCAATGGTCCGGTTTGTATAATATTTCTCCGGACCGTCAGCCGATATACGGACCGGTTAAAGAGGTTGAAGGCTTCTATCTTGCATGCGGTTTCAGCGGACACGGCTTTATGTTCGGGCCTGTAACGGGAGTTGTAATGGCTGCAGCCATACTTGGAGAAACTCCCACAATTCCGGTTCATATGCTGGATAAGGACAGATTCGAACGCGGAGAGCTTTTACTGGAACCCTCTGTTGTATAAAAAAAATAACTCATATTAAATTTAATGATAAACCAAATAATATTGTCATTATTTGGTTTATCATTATAAATCCTGATCCTAATGTGTTTAAGGAGGTTTTGTAATGAAGGTCCTAGGCAAAAAACCCGAGCTGTGTATTCAGTGCCATGCTTGTGAAAGCACTTGCTCCAATACATGGTTCAAGGAAGACAATGTACTGAAATCTTGCATAAGAATCAATGAGGATGATAAGGGAAATGCTGAAATCACTTCCTGCACACAGTGTGGAGAATGTATAGACATATGTCCTGTTGAAGCTTTAACAAGAGATAAGAACGGTATTGTAAGAGTAAACAAAAATATATGCGTCGGCTGCTTCATGTGTGTTGGTTATTGTCCCGAATTGGCTATGTTTATGCATGAGGAATACCTGGAACCTTTCAAATGCGTGGCATGCGGCCAGTGTGTAAAAAATTGTCCGACTGGTGCTATATTTATGGTAGAAGAATAATGCTAAAGGAGGAAGATTTAATGGATATTGAAAAATTGAAATCCGCCCACAAACTCCTTTGCGAGTATAAGTACGAGTTGGGCACTGTTGACAAGGGTTATACAAACAGAACCTTATACGTAAATCTAAGTGAAAATGCAATAAAAGAAAAACCGGTAACACAAATGATGAAGGATAAATTCATCGGTGGAAAGGGCTTTGGTTTATGGTATCTCTGGAATGCGGTTACTCCAAAAACCCGATGGAATGATCCTGAAAACGAGATAGTTATAGCTGCCGGTCCTGTGGCCGGAATTACACAATATCCCGGCGCCGGCAAATCTCTTGTAGTAACTCTTTCACCCCTTACGGACTTGCCTATGGACAGCAATGTAGGAGGTTACTTTGGCCCCCTTCTTAAATTCTCAGGCTTTGACGCCCTTGAACTTCAAGGTAAGGCCGATAAGGATGTAATAGTATATATAGACGGCAATAAAGGTATCGTAAGGATTGAGGAAGCCCCCCTTGAAGCAATAGACAGCCATGTACTGGCAGAACAGCTTACAGACATGTACGCTGAAAGCGAAGCGGACAAAAGAAATGTCTCCGTAGTATCCGCAGGTACTGCAGCAAATTATTCCAATATTGGTTTATTGAATTTTAGCTTCTATGATGTAAGAAGAAAGGCTGCCAGATTAAAACAAGCAGGCAGGGGCGGTATTGGCAGAGTATTCAGGGACAAGAAAATAAAAGCTTTGGTAGTTCGCTTTGAAGGAATCAAAGGCAACCTAAACAATCCAGTCGACCAAGGAACCCTTAACAGGACAGGTATTAAATTTCACAAGGAAATGCATGACCTTGACGATAAACAGAACAGGATGAGACAAATAGGAACTGCCAACATAATTGAAGTTATGGATAAGTATGACTTGCTTCCAACTCACAACTACAAATTCGGAGCCCATCCGGATACTTACAAGATATCTTCAAAGGTATTCACTGCAAAAGTCACCCAGGGTATGCCTGACGGCTGCTGGTACGGCTGCAGCATGTCCTGTGCCAAGGCTGTAGACAACTTCGAGCTTAAGACCGGTCCGTACAAAGGGCAAAAGGTCATAGTAGACGGCCCTGAATATGAAAATGCGGCAGCACTTGGCCCCAACATCGGCATATTTGATCCTGATGTGATACTTGAGTTGAACTTCTACTGCGACACCTATGGTTTAGATACGATTTCCTTCGGTACCATGACCGCCTTTATTATGGAATGCTACGAAAATGGCATCCTCAATAAAGAAAGGACAGGCGGACTTGAACTGAACTTCGGCAATTCAGAAGCTGCACTGGAGTTAATACATAGAATTGGCAGAGGTGAGGGCTTCGGAAAAATTGCCGGGCAAGGCGTTAAGAAAATGAAGGAATATTTTATTAAGGAATATGCAGCAGATCCGGTCTTTTTAAATGATATCGGAATGGAGCAAAAAGGACTGGAATTCTCAGAATATATGCCGAAGGAATCCCTTGCACAGCAGGGGGGCTACGGACTGACCAACAAAGGGCCGCAGCATGACGAAGCCTGGCTCATATTCATGGATATGGTTAACAATCAGATCCCGACCTTTGAGGACAAAGCTGAAGCACTGCATTACTTCCCCATGTTCAGGACATGGTTCGGCTTAAACGGCCTGTGCAAGCTGCCCTGGAATGATATAACCCCGGCAGATAATAAATATACTGATGAACCTGCTAAAATTCCTGAGCACGTACAGAACTATGTTGATATATATAATGCAGTAACAGGAAGCAATATTGACAAACATGAGCTTATAATTCAATCTGAAAGAGTGTATAATTTCCAGAGGGTATTTAATATCAGAATGGGTAAAGGCAAGAGAATACACGACAGGATACCTTACAGGGCAATGGGGCCTGTAACCGTAGAGGAATATGAGTCCAGACAGGAAAGATATGATAATCAGCTTAAAGAACTCTTAGGCTTCGACCCTTCAGGAAAAACCACAGAAGAAAAAATGGAGGTTCTGAGAAAATACAGGGAAGACCAGTATGAGAAGCTTACAGATGCCGTATACAGCAGAAGAGGCTGGACAATGGACGGGGTTCCTACAGTTGAAAAACTCCAAAAGCTTGGAATGGATCTTCCAGAAGTTATTGAGGTCGTGAAAGCGCATCTCTAAAGATTAAAGTAAATTCCGGATGAGTCTTATGACCCATCCGGAATTTTACTTTTATCCTTGTACAATCATTCCTTCTCTAAGTTCCTCTGCCGTTTCCTTATCTCTCAGAAGCTCCACCAGGTACAAGGCAAAATAAATCGCGGTACCCGGCCCCTTTGAAGTTATGAAATTACCTCCATGTGAGACTATATTCCTGCCTATTACTGCTCCTTTAAGGGTTTCTTCAAAACCGGGATAGCATACGGCTTCCTTCTTGTCCAGAAGCCCCAGTTTTCCCAGAATGCTGGGAGCTGCGCATATTGCCGCTATGGGTTTGCCCTTTTCCGCAAAATCCATTAAGACCTTTCTCAGGCCGTTATGTTCCCCCAAGTATCTTGTACCGGGCATTCCTCCCGGGAGAACTATCATATCCTGCCCCATATTATCGGCATTTTCAAAGATCTCATCGGCAGAGACAACAATCCCATGAGCCCCTGCAACATTCTTTTTACCCGTTATTGATATCATTCTTGCATCTATTTCCGCCCGCCTCAATGTATCGACCACAGTAATGGCCTCAATTTCCTCAAAGCCTTCCGCCAAATAGACATTTACCCTTTTCATTTCGTAATCCTCCTTTCTTAATTCATCCATTCCGGCGACTGCTTCTAAAAGAATATCCGTTAGTCATAATCTCTCGGTTATGACGAAATGCAGCTTGGCAACCTCTGACAGCTTCTCTTTCCCGTGGAGCAGTATAAATTCCTTTGCAGCCCCCGTTACTATAGAAGAACTTCCTTTGGGAAATTCCATCCCGTATTTCTCCGCCAGCTTATCCATTGCTTTTACATATTCATTTCTTGCAAGAATACTGGCAGCTGCTACCACTACATTTTCTTCCGCTCTCGGCCTTTGCTCCAGATTTATATTCTTTCCCTTCTCCAGCAGTGCGTTCTTTATAAGCTCAGGACTGCCGAACTGGTCGGACAGTGCGTAACTGCAGTCTACTTCTTCCAGCAGGTTTTCAATTACCCGCGCATGTCCCCACGCAAGAAGCTTGTTCAGATTTTCAATCTTTTCGTATAATTCGTTATACCTTTTGTTACCGATGATAACCACGGAGTACTTGCATATTCCGGCTATCTCTTCAGCCAGCTTCCGGATCCTGGCATCAGAAAGAGTTTTGCTGTCTGCGGCTCCTATTTCCTTAAGCTTTTTCTTCATCCCTGCATCTGCATATACTCCCGCAATCACCAGAGGCCCGAAATAATCACCCTTACCTGATTCATCGGTGCCGATAAGTCCGGCATCAGGCTGTTCCGGCTCTTCTGCCTTTTCAGCCTTCAGGCTTCCTGTCCTCAAAAGCCCATCAACCAGCTTATAGGCCGCTTCATCTTTTATTTGTGACAAGTCACACCTTGTTCCGTTTTTCTTATTTTCGTAAACTCTTATAAGATACTTCTTTCCGTTGATGGTTATATTGAACTGAAGCCCATAATTAATATCTTCATATATACTTGTATCAATTCCATTGTCTTCAAATACGTTCTTCAGATATTTATAATACTGGTACTTATCCTTTGTGCCGTTCAATTGCCTCACTCCAAAAAATGTTTATAGGCGCAGCCTTATAGCCGACTTCTTCACGGATTGCCCTGTATATCTGTCAGTTCATTAAGCCGCTTTAACAGTTCTTCCAGGGCTTTAATCTTGGAGCCATACTCCGCCCAATTGCCGGACCGTTGTGCATTTATTGCCTGCTCAAATGTATCATTTGCTTCCTTCACCAGTTTCTCCACTGAAGTATCTATATTTCCCCCCGGAGTCGGGACCGGTTCATCCTCTGTTTCTTCTTCCGGTTTTTGTTTTACGGGGAACACCCTGTCCAAGGCCTCATCCAATGTATCTTCCATTACAGCCCTATTTTTAAAATATACTATTACTTTCTTCTGCTCCGGAAGTGCATTGGCATTTAGTGCTTTTACATAAATAGGCTCTACATACAGTATTGATTCTTCAATGGGTATTGTAAGCATATTTCCTCTTATTACCTGTGAGTTTCCTCCCGTTGCCAGCAAATTCAACTGCGGGCCTATTATGGTATCCTGACTGACTATGCCCTCTATCTGCATAGGGCCTTCTACTATTTTTCCTGAGGGGAAGCTGTACAGTATCATCTCTCCATAATTTTCCCCGTCGTTCTTTACCGCAAGCCAGGATATCATATTGGTCTTCCCTTGAGGAGTATATGGAACCATCAGCAGAAATTCCTCCTTTCTGCTGTCCGGAAGCCTCATTATAAGATATGAGGACTCCACCACCTCTGCATTTGCCTGAGTGGTACTGGTTCCGTAAATTTGTGTCGATACATCCCACACATCACTTTTATTGTAAAACTCCCGGGCATTCTTCATATGATATTTCTTGTATATATCCGCCTGTACATCAAACAAAGTTTGAGGGTATCTTATATGGGACCTTAAGCCCCCGGGCATTTCAGCAATCGGCTTAAACAACGTATCAAATATCTTGGAATATGTCTTAATTATGGGATCATTTGCATCTGCAATATAGAATTCGGTAGTGCCGTTATAAGCATCTATTGCAACCTTGACGGAGTTGCGTATATAGTTTGTAGATGTCTGGCTGTTGACCCTCTCCGAATATGGGTATCTGCTGCTTGTTGTAAATGCATCTATCAACCAGTACAATTTCCCATTGTAAATGACTATATAAGGATCTTCATCATAAGTGAGGAACGGAGCAATTTTCTTCACTCTGTCAATTATCTCCCTGTTTATGAGTATTCTGCTCTTTGAGTTAATATCCTGGGACAATAATAAATTGAACTCTCCCTCACGTACAGCAAAAAGTATCCTGTTCAATATGTTAAGACTTATGCCTCCTGTTCCGCTGTATTCAGTCTCCATATTCATATTGGTCGCCGGATAATCGAATTCCTTCTCTCTGGAGTTGACAATTACAAAGTCCTTTGTGCTCTCCCCAAAGTATATCTGGGGAACATCCACTTTTATGTCAATATTCGATATCAAAGGCATGTCTCTTATGAACAATCTGGGCTGGCCCGAAGCGGTGACTTCATTTACAGGAGACATTGAAACACCATATCCATGGGTATATTTAAGATACTTGTTTATCCATGATGCCCCTCTGGCCTCTGTTTGCTTCGGAATATTTGCAGACTGAAGTTCCCTGGCTGATATGAATACCTGCCTGTATACTCCGTTTATCATATATCTGTCAATATCTATATCATTGAATTGATAATAGCTTTTCAAGCCTTGAATCTGATTATAAATATCCTTTGCAGGCCTGTAATCGTTTATGGGAACATTATTTATTGTAACCTCATTTTCTTCAATATCTTCCCGTGTAAGGGCCTGATTGACCGAAAACTCCTTCTCTGTAACCTTATCAAGATTGTATGCATAATTTGTATAATTAATATTGTATTGCAGGAATTCTTCTTCTCTTGCCAGTTCATTTGGTGCCACCATCATATTCTGAACTATGGCATATACCACTCCGGTGGCAATCATGGCAACTACAAGAAGCAGCGGCCCGAGAACAATCAGCTTTATGTTTTTCTTGTTCCTGTTTAATATCAATAATACAGCTGTCAATATGCATATGCCCATGTATATATAATAGGCGGGAAGAGTTATGTTAATATCAGTATAACTGGCGCCGTATGCTACTCCTCTTGAAGAATAAAGAAGGTCAAAAGTCCTGAGATAGAAACCGAAAGCTAAAATCAGAAAAAAGAGGCCTCCAAGAAACATAAGCTGTTTTGAAGCAGTCCTAAGTATGTTTCTGTACATATCCTTGGAATTGCCGACAGGCCTTATATCCATATTTAACTTCTCTTCGGGAATCTTTGTGGTAATGAAGTTATAAGCATTAAAAAGAAAGGTAATTGCCGCAAATGCAAATACAATCATCAGCAGGAAATTATACAGTTTATTGAAGAAAGGCAGTGAAAACACAAAATATCCTATATCCTTTCCAAATATAGGATCTGCCATGCCAAAGGGAGTCTTGTTAATAAATATCAAAAAATCATACCATATATCAAACACGAATAACAAAGAGAAAACGAGAGCCAAGCCTAAAGAGCCATAAATAGATATCTTTGTTCTTATCTTTTTTTCAACGCTTGACAGTATCAATCCGCTGTGCTTTATAGAATGCGCGTTAATAGATTTCAGGTACAGGTAAAACAGAAAAAATAATACAACAAGAGCCGGAATAAAAAATTGCATCTGTGTAAAAAGCTTTTTAAAGAATACCTCTTGATAACCAATCTTAGAAAACCACTGATAGTTTATAAGGTATTCGGCTATATTGCTAAAAAACGCTATAGTCAGCACAATGATTACCAGTAATATCGTAATGCCTTTGGTTTTAATTCTGCCAAATCCTTTCAATATAACCTCTCCCCCAATTTGCATATATATAAATTATACATTTTACAGTAAGAATATTCAAACTGTTTTAGCAACATAGTGTATCCGATACAATAAAAAATGCAGGTATATAACCTGCACTAAAATGCGGCAGCCATAATATCAACCAGGGTCTTGACATAGTTGTAGGTTCCCGCATCAAACTCCTTGCTCTTTATCGGCACCGAAAGATATGTCACTCCCTTTATCCTTCCCCTGTCTATCATCGGTACTGCTATCACCGATTGCCAGTCAGGC